>RFPR01000036.1 GCA_009928265.1 Pseudomonadota bacterium
ATCACAGACCGTGCGCCCCGGCCGATGTAGAGACAGTCAAGCTTCGACAATGCATAGGCAACACCATCTACCTCGACGGATCCCTCGCCGCCAATGTTGAGAACGCCGATTTCTCTGCGCTCGAGAAAGTAGTCGGCCGCCAACTCTTTTTTGGAAGCCTCAAGTTTTAGTGGGTTCTTTGAGGGAACAGCGGATCCGATGATCGTGCGGTCAGTCTCCCAGTAATTGAGTTCAATCGAGTCATGAACAAAGAGGTTCCTGAGCAGGAAATGATTGCGGAGTTCTCTGGTCGTAAAGAGGGATGCGGCCTCGGCACTGGTTGAAGGAATGACATTCATGATCTTATCTGGCTGACATTTTTTCGGAAAACCCGTTAAGAATTCTCTCCCAATCGGCGGGAGTGGACACCCTGCCCTCGCGCACCCATGCAAATCCCGGATAGCAGGTGACCGTGCCACTGGAATCCGTTTTTGTGATGAGAAGCGCATGGCTCTGATCCTTCTCGGGCGACTTGAAATTGAGTGTTTCTATCTCTTTGCCAGGGGCAAGAATCACCCCGGTTCCCAACCCGAAGCCATCTATATTTTCCCAGCAGGAGGCCCAGCGATTTTTTTCATGAAGGGTCACTGCGGCTTTCCCGTCATGGGTTGTAATTCCGACAGCAACCGCCAAGT
Organism: Pseudomonadota bacterium; assembly: GCA_009928265.1. Classification (GTDB taxonomy): domain Bacteria; phylum Verrucomicrobiota; class Verrucomicrobiia; order Chthoniobacterales; family UBA6821; genus UBA6821. Next base: position 675 of record RFPR01000036.1, read on the forward strand.
CGGCTACCGGTTTTCCTCCGCGCGTAAAAATAGAGTCCACTCTGAAAAACGGTTTTCCCTGCTCAACCGTAAAACGTTTTACTTCCCGAATCGGCTGGTTTGTAGCTTTGGGGGGATATTCATAGGTCAACTCAAAAACGCATTTTGACGGATGACGCTCAATAATTGACCACGTTTTGTAGGGACCCGGGCAGACAAGGCGGCCATCTTGCCAGAGAGCCGTTCCCCCGCACCCGCGGGATGCCCCTACATGATACGGGTCGTATCCGTCTCCATGATCCACATGGTAACTGATCCCTTTCTGCTCGCCAGCATACCATTCGTCAATAATCGGTTTCGCGGTGCGTTTAAGCCAACAGTCGATACCGCTATCCTCCGAACCTTTTGTGGAAAGAATCGCCGGCCCATATGCACGGAAGGCCATATGCTCATTCTCCCACGCGAAATCATCTTTGCGCTCAGGAACAAATCGGCACCATACAGGCCCTTCATTGTTGTTCGCCAGAGCAGGATTGGATGTTTGAGCAAAAGCGGGTTCTGATCCGTAATTCAGAAAAAAAATAGCCGCAAAAAATAAAACAAGGGAAAGAAACTTTGCTTGCATCACCGTGATCATGGTTCTCAAAAAACTCCCTTTTTACCAGTAAATTATTATCCGTTAGCAAAGGTGGCTTCATGTTGCGCGATTGAGTATGAGCCGATCACAAACGTCCTAAAAAGCACCCTTGCTAAACTACATAAGCCCCTGTTTTTCATATAAGTCAGTCTTTCACTCGTACGTTGATAAGGGTGAGGGCACACTCTTTTGCCTTCACGAGTTAATTTTAGGCAAGACGGGAGTAAAATATGTGTTCTTTCGCATGATGCTCGCTGAAGAAGCGCTGACTGGTGAGCATGTCTAGCCTCGCATGCCAGTATGCATCATGGCATTCCTGTAAGTACTCACGGGCGGTTCACTTGAGTCCCGGACCCTGAACCCACCCTGATTGTACCGCCTTTGCATGACCGGCGAGCGAGCGCCCCCTTATAATCAGAGATCGGTGATCGGCTTGTGGCGTGGCACCAGCAGTTTGATGATGCTCCAGGCCGCGAGGTAACTCAGTCCGCAGATGAGGAACATCAGGAAGTAGGCGTGCGAGGGATTGTCCCTGTATGCGTCGGTGAGTGTTCCCGAGAGTTTGAGGATAACCACACCGCCAAGCCCGCCTGCCATTGCCCCAATGCCTGTGACCGATCCCACGGTTTTCTTCGGGAACATGTCCGAGACGGTGGTGAAGAGGTTGGCCGACCAGGCCTGGTGGGAAGCCGCGCCGAGGCAGATGATGGCGATCGCCAGCGTCGAGGCGGCCTGACCGAATCGCGCGGGATCGCCGAAGTACTGGGTCGTCATCACCGTGAGCGGCGCCAGGGCGATCAGCAACATCGCCGTCATGCGCGCGTGGTAGGCATTCATGCCGCGCTTCATGAGCGCCATCGGGATGCTGCCACCAAAGACGCTGCCCACCACGGCGACCCCGTACACGATAAATGTCGGGATCATCACCTCGTGCTTGGTCATCCCGAACTGCTTCCTGAGGTAATCGGGCAACCAGAAAAGGTAGAACCACCAGACGCCGTCGGTGAGGAACTTGCCGGAGAAAAAGGCCCATGTCTGGGGATACCCGAGCACGCCCGAGGGAGGGACGGGGCCGTACTCATTGGCCTCCGCGGATCCGCGGCGCAGAGAGAGATAGACCAGCGACCCTGCGGTTCCGAGGACGGGGAGGGCGTTGAGAAGGGCGAACCGGCCGGGCTTCCCGATGTCATGCCAGCGCCTGCACTGGCACGGGATGCTCACGGCAAGCGCGAGCAAGGCCGCGACGGCGTGGAGAAGGAGCGACCCTTTGGCACCGAGCGATGGAAACTGCGCCGAGATGAAATGAAGGAAGAGGAAAAGAAACAGGATCATGACGGTGATCCCGGCAAAGCCTTGGCGCGACATCCTGCCGTGGAAGGAGAGCAGGCCGAGTGAGGGTTTCCCGCCGGACTTGTCCTCGTGGAGCATCTGCTCCGGGGTCTCTTCGTGGTCGCTGTGGATGAGATCAAACTCCTCCCGCGAGAGGCGCTTCTGCTCCGAGGGGGGCGCGTAGAACCGGAACCAGAAAAACAGCCAGGGGAAGCCCGCGAGACCGGTGAGGATGAAGGCGAGCTTCCATCCCTCGCGGTCGCCGAAATGAATCAGGCACCAAGGGACGAAGAGGGCGGCGATCATGGCGCCGACGTTGGAGCCGCTGTTGAAGATCCCGGTGGCCAAGGCCCGCTCCCGTTTCGGAAACCACTCTGCCACCGTCTTGATGGATGCGGGGAAGTTGCCCGCTTCGCCGATCCCGAAAAGACTGCGAATGATCATGTGGGCAGCGGTGAGGCTGCCGACAAAGGCATTGGCTATACCGAAAAAGGACCAGATCGCGAGGGAGAGTGCGAGTCCCAACTTGGTGCCTATCCTATCGATAACCCATCCCGCCAAGATGGTCATGGTGGCGTAGAAGGCCGTGAAGGCAGTGGTGACATTTGCGTAGTCGGAATTCGTCCAACCGAATCCGCCTGTCTCCACGGGCGTGCAGAAAAACTCCTTGAGGTAACTGATGACCTGCCGGTCGAGGTAGTTGAACGTTGTGGAGAAGAACAAGAGTCCGCAGATGACCCATCGATAGCTTGTCATTCCGGAAGAGCGAGGGGGGGATGCTTGGTCCATGGGATGTATACAGAGTCACTGTAATCTGACGGGCAAAGGATGCAATGCACTGATGCGTCTTTGGATAAGCATTTGAAGCGGAACATTTTTCTCTGTTGGAGTGGTGTCGGAATCACTTGTCGCACCCTTGACCCTTTGTATTTTCGCATGTTTTTTGAGTGGTACTTGGTCCTTTTGACTGTCCTGGCAGAGTGGAGGCCTTCCTGCTTGTTTGCGGTGACGGCCGGATCGAGTCCACAACAACCAACCCGTTGACGAACCATTCAACCTCCGCAAGAGGTTGTCCACCTACGACTAGGGAAAAGCCTTCTTGGGGGGGCGCCTCCGGGAAGGAGTCGCCTACCGCCGTGCCAAACCAGCTGTAGTCTCTTGGCTCCCAAGTGCTTCACAAAATCCTCTTCCTGGTGCAGTTCAGCGTCTCAGCGAGCGAGCTCTCCGCAATATCGGCGGCAATCAGGCAACTTGCTATTGAGTTTCCAACACCCATCCGTAACATCATAAACCCAATCCCTAACCCCCATGCATTTTTTCACCCACCGGTTCGCCTCTTTTTTCCTCTTCCTGCTTTGCTCCGCTTGTGCGGTGCATGGACAATCGGCATCGACGGCTTCCTCGGAAAAAGTTTGGGTCTCTGAGGGTAGTAACGGTCATCTGGTTTACGGAACCAATAACCTCGGAGACCGGATTCCCGATTTCTCCCATGCCGGCTACGGCGGGGGAGGGGTGAAGATTCCCGATGTTCCCGTTCAGAAAACGGTAAGTCCTTCTGCCGGGGATGATTCCGCGGCCATCCAGGAGGCGGTGAACGCGGTGGGGGCGATGCCCCTGAAGGACGGATTCCGTGGGACCGTCCTGCTTTCTCCCGGCACGTTCCACTGTTCCAACACGATCACCCTTTCCCAAGATGGTGTTGTCCTACGCGGGTCGGGCACCAATGAAGCCACGGGAACCACGATCGAGATGACGGGGGCTGCCCACACCTGCGTTTCGTTCACGGCTGCCGGGCGCAAGGCCACCTCAAAGGGGAGTAACTCAACACCCGTGAAAATCACCGATGCCTATCTGCCCTGCGGAAGCACTGTTTTTTCCGTGGAGAGTGTCGCTGGTTTGAAAGCGGGAGATACGATTGCCATCACCAGACCCTGGACCAAGGAGTGGATTCACTCCGTGGGAATGGATGCCCTGGTCCGCAGCGGCAAACCCCAGACTTGGATGCGCGAAAATGCCACCTATACTTATGAGCGGATCATCCGGTCCATCGACGGCAACCGCATTACACTGGATGTTCCGATCGGTGACGCGATCGACATGAGACTGATCGCCCCGCAGTCTGTCACCGTCACCCAGATGAATGAACGTGCGTTCACCTCCCAGTGCGGCTTGGAGTCCCTTCGAATTAACTCCCAGCCTCCCTCGGGAATGCTGACGGCTCCCAACAATATGGCGGTGAATTTCAATGGATCCCGTGACTGTTGGGTCAGGGGTATCTTCATGAACAACACGCTCGTTAATGTCTACATCGCCGAGAGTTGCCGCCGTATCACGGTGAGTGAGGCGGTAGCCCTGCATACGTCCACTATTGAGAAGGGAGCCGGATACCCCGCGGACTATGTCCTGCGCGGCAGCCAGATCCTGATCGACCGCTGTAGTACCAAGGGGGACGGATCATTCTTCGTGGATGCCCAGAATGCCGGGTCGAACCTGAACGCGGTTCTCAACTGCACGTTCGTAGGTGGTGGTGCTATCCAGCCTCATGCTCGCTGGTCGACCTCGATGCTGGCGGATAATTGTCATGTGCCTGATGGCGGCATCGAGTACATCAACCGAGGTACCTGCGGCTCCGGTCATGGCTGGGCGATGGCTTGGGGCGTTGCCTGGAACTGCACGGCGCAGAGATTTGATATCCAACAGCCTCCCGGATGCATCAACTGGTGCATCGGTTGCGTGGAAATCCCTAACCTCGAAAAGCCCTCCAGGAAGAAGCCAAAGATCAACGAGGGCTTCTTTTCCTTCGGAACCCCCGTGCTTCCCAAGAGTCTCTATCTGGCCCAGTTGAAGGATCGCCTCGGTGAGCAGGCCGTGAAAAACATTGGATATTAATATCATTTCCGACGATTCTTGAGAAAGAGGCCATTTGGCAGACAAACGCCGTTGAAGACTGCGCCTGTTACTCTCTTCTTCCTTGGGATATTGTTCGCGGTGCAATTATCGGTCGGTATCCCAACCAAACCTGAAATTTCACCGCTGTTTGCCGATACCATGGTGCTGCAGCGCGATGTGCACTGTAATATCTGGGGTGAGGGGGCTCGGGAGTCGAAAGTAACGCTGACTTTTCAAGGGCAGACCAAATCCGTCGAGGTGGATGCCACAGGCCAATGGTCGTTGAAGCTTGATCCAATGACGGCAACGGGTGAGGGAAAGGAGTGCTCCGTCTCCAGTCAGGGAAAACCCGTGACCTTCAGGAATGTGGTGCTCGGGGATGTCTGGATCTGCGCAGGGCAATCCAACACTGGGATTCCACTTAGCAGCATCAACGATCTCGCCCGGAATGACCACGACGCCTAGAGAATATTCTAAAGTCGGTAAAAAGCTTCATTCAGCAAGATTCATCCTGACATAGTGAATAATACCAAATCCGAAACCGTGCTATCCTGACGTTTCCCAAAATCATGAAAAATAGAACGCTGATTATAACTCTCCTTCTAGCTTGCTCCTCACTGATTCCCGGAAAACTTGGAATGGAGGCTATAGCCGCAGAGTCTTCCAAATCGGGTAACGAGCTGGAAGCGACAGATGTCGGCTCCACGGAGATGGGGCAACCCACTCTTCAGAAGTCAAAGGATGAAAAAATGCAGTGGTGGAGGGAGGCCCGCCTCGGATGCTTCATGCACTGGGGGGCTTATTCGCAGTTGGGCAATGAATGGAACGGTAAAAAGGGTGGGGGTTACGCGGAGCACATCCAGCGCGTTCTGAAAATCAGCATGGCCGATTACAAGAAGGACGCGGTCGACAAATTCAATCCGGTTAAGTTCGATGCGGATGCTTGGATAGCCCTCATCAAAAGAGCCGGCATGGGGTACTATGTCATCACGGCAAAGCACCATGACGGGTTCGCCATGTATGACTCGAAGGTGGATGACTACAACATCGTCAAGCAGACGCCGTGGAAGCACGATCCCATGAGGGATCTGGAGGCCGCCTGTGCGAAGAACGGCATGGCCTTCGGCTTCTATTACTCCCACGCTTTTGACTGGGGCAATCAATACGCGCCAGGCAACGACTGGGAGTGGAAGAATCCGGGAGGAGATCTTCAGTTGGGTGGGAGGGACTGGTGGAAGAAGGATCCCGAGAAGTTGAAAAGCGTTCAGGAAAACTACGTTAACAAGAAGGCGATCCCGCAAATCAGGGAACTCATCGCCAACTATCATCCCAAAATCTTTTGGTTCGACACCCCTTCCAAGCTTCCCGATTCCGAAAACAAGAGGATTCTGGAGGCCGTCCGCCAGGCAGATCCCTCGGTGGTCGTGAATTCCCGCCTTGTCCGGACGGATGGCGATTATCAAAGCACCGGAGATCGTGCCGTGGAGTTCCAGATGCTCGATAAAGATTGGGAGGCGATCCCAACCACCAACGAGTCGTACGGGTGGAACCCTCTTGATCCCCAGTACAAGACGCCTGAATTCCTGATCCGCGTCCTGGCCAAAGCGGTCTCCCGCGGTGGCAACATTCTTCTCAATGTCGGCCCGACTAGGGATGGGGCTATCGATCCGCATGATGTCGCCATCCTGGAGGGGATAGGCGATTGGATGACGGTATACGGCGACTCCATCCACGGATGCAATGCATCCCCGCTGCCTCCTCAGCCCTGGGGCGTGGTGACTTCGAAGGCCAGCTCGCTCTTTCTCCATGTGTTTGACTGGACCTCTCCCACTCTTGTGGTGGGTGGACTGGATTCCGAGCCGCTCAAGGCCTTCCTGATTACCTCTGGCGCTCCTGTTCCATTGCATTTCAAGCGTTTGAACCAGCACGATCTTGCCATCATGCTCCCTCCCAAGGCACCCAATGCCACTGATTCCGTCATCAGGCTGGAGTTTGCAAATCCGCCCAAAGCCTCCGGAGTGCGTCTTCTGAGCAATCGGACCAAGATCAACCAGCTTCTGGCTTTTGATGCGGAGCGGCATCAGGGTGAAAAGACTGGCACTGACAGCAGACTCGGATATAGGGACGGAAAACTGAACAATTACTGTGTCGATAACTGGACGACTCCGGAGCAATGGCTCTCGTGGGATGTCAGGGTGAGCGAACCGGTGAAGTTCGATGTTTCCCTCAATTACGGCAAAGGTCTGGGTGGGGAGTATGAGCTGTCCTGCGGCGATTGGAAGTCATCGAAGAAAGCGGCTGAAGTCGCTCCGCCGGTTCCCTCGATTGCTTCACCTCAGGTGGATCAGCTCGGCACATTAACCTTGGAGCCGGGAGTTCATCGGATAGAACTCCGCGTGACCAAGGCCAACGGGAAAGGTGAGATTTTCAGACCTCTGGAGCTTTGGCTGACGCCCAAACGGTGAAATTTTCCTAGGATGGAACCTCTCTTGTAGTGAAACGATTCCTCGGCGTGAGATTGGCAAGAATGTAGTTCGTTGACGGCCCTCTCGTCGAGGGGGGGGTGGGGAACCACTTTCCTTTACCTCATAAGTCGAATCCAGTTAAAGAGAACCCGCACTTTATTGGACTCTTGGTTGTTTCCGTCAGGGCTGATAGTAGTATTGGTTTTAACATCCCCTTATTATTAACATCCCCTTATGATCAATGTCCGTTTTATCCTGCTGTCTCTTTTTCTGTTTGGATCACTTTTCCCGACTCGAGCCTCAGAGGCTCCCGTCTACGGTCCTTTTGGTGCAAAAATCACCGGCAAAGGAGCAGGTTATCAAGGTTGGTTTCAGGGGAGTCCCCCGACTGAGCCAAAAAACGCATGGAGCATGTCTGTCTGGGTCAAGCCGGATGCTCCGATTCTCTCGCGCACGCTGGTGGCTGGATTTGGTGACGGTCTCGACCTTTCGGGATCGGAGCGGTTTTTTTCTGCAGACTCCGGCGGATGGTATTTTTTTCTTGGATCCCTGCAAATCCAGAGAGGGCGATCGACCGCCGCGCCCGTTCCCTCCTCTGAGGATGCCCTGACTCCCGATCAGGTGTTTCTGGGGCGTCTTACGATGCATGAGCCGGTCACCCCGAACAAGTGGCAACTCCTCTCGGCAACTTATGACGGCTCGACACTGCGGCTTTTTGTCAACGGTGAGGAGAAATCAAAAACCGAAGTTCCTTTGGCCCGCGCAGCGATGGAGGTGCTTGTGGCCCCCCCACCACCATGGGATGACGGGATGTTTTTTAGCGGTTCAGTGGCCGGTCTGACTATTTGGGATCGCGCGATCGGTTCTGATGAGATCCGGGCGCTTCTTAAGACGGCACCGGATGAACAGCATCAACCCGACGTCACCCTGACCCAGACCGGAGCAGCGCCTATGAGGCGTGTTGGCCCGTTCATGGGAACCCGGAGCGCCATCACGCCGCAGAAGCCTGCCACCATGCCCCAGCCGCTTCCGGTGATGGAGACAACGCCCAAGCGTCTTCCCAAGCTAGCCTCGCAGCCGCTCTCAGAAACAAACAGCGCGGGAGAGCTTGTGCTGAACCTGGGTTGGGAACTTCAGGAAGTTTCCCTTGTCTCCGCATTACCCGAGGCCATTTCATCGCCCGGCTTGGACACCTCGGCCTGGTATGATGCGACGGTTCCGGGAACAGTGCTCACGACCCTCGTTCGACAGGGTGTCTATCCGGATCCCTTGTACGGTCTCAATAACCTGCTGATTCCAGACAACCTATCGCGAAAGTCCTGGTGGTATCGCGTAGCCTTCAAGGTTCCCCAAGACTGGAACGGGCGTAAGGTGAATCTGACCCTTCACGGGATTAACTATCATGCCGAAGGATGGCTCAACGGAAGATCTCTGGGTGATGTCACAGGGGCGTTCATCCGCGGATCCTTCGACGCAACACCGTTTCTCAAGCCCGGTGAAACCAATGTCTTTGCCGTGCGAGTCTGGCCTCAACCTCACAACGGGGCCGCCGTCGAGGAGTCACTGCGTACCGATGCCGGGCCGAACGGAGCCGATGGGACTCTCGACGGCCCCACGTTTTTCTGCACCGAGGGGTGGGATTGGATACCGACCATTCGCGACCGCTGCACAGGCATCTGGCAAGATGTCGTGCTCCGTCCCACGGGACCCGTGGTTCTTGGTGATTCCAAGGTGACTACCGAGTTGCCCCGTCTCCCTGACCTTTCTGTTGCCAGAATCACCATCGAGTCGGAGTTGAAGAACCTCACGGATCAGCCCCAAAGAGTGACTCTGCAAGGTTCCGTGGCAGGGGCATCGTTCAAGCTTCCTGTATCGCTGCAGCCCCACGAGACCGCCGTCGTGACCATTGACCCGAAACAATTCCCGCAACTCGACCTCAAGAATCCCAAGCTCTGGTGGCCCAACGGCTATGGCGAACCGACGCTCCATGACTTCACACTTCAGGTGTTGGACGAGGGGAACAAGGAATCTGACCATTCGTTTCAGCGGGTGGGACTGCGTACGATCACCGCTTCCTATGATCCGCTGCTGACTCTTTCTGTCAATGGACGTCGGGTTTTCTGTAAAGGCGGCAACTGGGGACTCGACGATGCCATGAAGCGCATTTCCCGTGAAGAACTGGAGCCGTACATACGGCTTCACCGGGATGCCAATATCACCATGATCCGCAACTGGTGCGGACAGAGTCAGTCAGAGACGCTCTTCGGACTGTGCGATGAATATGGCCTGTTGGTCTTCAATGAATTTTGGCTGACCACCGGAAATTTCGACATGGCCGCCTTTGATGCCGATCTGTTCATGGCAAATGCAACCGATACGGTGAAGCGCTACCGCAATCATGCAAGTATCGCCCTTTGGTGCGCACGCAACGAAGGGAATCCCCCTCCTTGGCTTGCGGATCGTCTGGCGGATCTTCTTCAAAAAGAAGATGACACAAGACCGTACGTCCCGAAGTCCACCGGCTTCCCCGTCACCGGCGGGGGGCCCTATTATTATGTGGATCCGAAAACTTATTTCACTCTGACCGACAAAAAGAACTTCAAGACGGAACTTGGAGTCAACTCTGTTCCCACTGCCGGAGCCATGAGGGCAATGATGGACAAGTCACAGCTTTGGCCCATTTCCGATTCGTGGGCTTACCACGATTTCCACGACAACGGCTCCGACTATCTCAAGGCGGTCAATGTGTCCTTCGGGGAGTCCAAGAATCTCGATTCCTTCGTGAAACGGGCCCAGATGATCAACTATGTCAACTACCGCGCCATGTTCGAGGCCTGGAACGCCAGGCTCTGGAAGTATACAAGCGGTGTTCTGATCTGGATGACCCACCCCTCTTGGCCCAGCACGATCTGGCAGATCTACACGCATGATTACGATACGCATGCCTCCTTTTACGGTACAAAAAAGGCCTGCGAACCGGTCCACATCCAATGGAATCTGAATGATGACTCGGTTGCCGTGATCAATAACCTGCAGGCCCCCCTTGATGATGCTTTGGTGACAGTCTCCCTGGTGGGTATGAATGGGAAAGAGCTGAAACAGATCAAGACGACCGGGAGTTTTCCGGGAGAAGCCGCCACAGTGGTGACTCATCTGGTGTGGCCCGTTTTTCCTTCCTCTCCTGTGGTCTTCTTGAAGCTCGTGCTCCGTGACAAAAACGGGAAACTGCTTTCAGAGAATTTTTACTGGCACTCTGACAAGCCTGAGGATCTCAAGGCGCTTAATACCCTCCCGTCCGTGAAGTTGGATGCTTCCGTGGATCGGGTGGACGGTGCATTGGTGGTGAGTTTGAAAAACAATTCCAAAACGCCTTCGCTGATGACGCATCTTTCGCTCATGGATGGCAAAACAGGAAAGCGGATTCTCCCGGCCTATTATGAGGATAATTACATCTCACTGTTTCCAGGGGATTCACGCAGCATCCGTATCGAAACGGGCGGATCCATCGCCACGGATGCGGTCGTTGACTTGGAAGGGTGGAACATTGCTGCCGCAAGCTTGAAGCCGAATCCTTAAGTTCGTCCCTTTGGTGAAGAACTCATTCTCAAACCCAAACAACAAAAGACAGATGGGTACAATCAAAGCACTCCTTCGAATATCAGGTGCCCTCTTTGCGATCACCATCGCGGTTTTGCCGGCCAGGGGAACCCCTGACATCATCAAGAACTCGCAGGGGATCCAGTTTTCCTCCAACCAATGGAAGGTGTCCGTGTCCATGGCATCACTGGAAGCCTTCGAGTTGGAGGTGAATGCGGTGGCTGACTCGGGACTTCACAATCCCTTTGTCGACCCTCAGGCGTCTCGGTCTGCGCCGGCATGGGAAATGGTGGAAAACAAGGGTTGGATCGGGATCCGCTCGAAGCAGGGGGCTCTGCTTGTTGATGCTGCCAAGCAGTGCTTTGCCCTATCCGGCCCGGATGGCAGGGAGGTTGTCACCGGCACGTTTGCCTCAAAACCCTCCATGTCCCTTGGCAAAGAGGATCGCGCAAAAGCTGGCCCAAAAAAATCTCCTTACGTGAGCTTTCGACTCAAGTCCCCAAAGATGGGTAAAGCCTATGGCTGTGGCGATCTGGGTACGGATGACACCACTCTTTCGACAAGCAATAGCCTCGGGCAGGCCAATGGTAACGGCAACTTTCGCCAAGCCTATGCCTGGAACTCAGCCGGCTTCGTCAGCTCTGTGATTGGTCAGGATCCAGTTGATGGAAAAAGCCAGGCTGAGTTTGTAATCAGCGACAAGGAAATGTTCTGGCAGGTGCCGGGATCGGGGGCGGCGCTCTACCTTGCAGTGGCCCCAACCCTCAAAGACGGAATGGGTGTCTATCGCAACCTATTCGGCCCAGCCCCGGTACCACCGCTCTGGACTTTCGGCTTCATGGCCAGCAAATGGGGATGGAAACTTTACCCTTTTATCGAGGAGACGGCCAAACATTTCAAGGATGGGCACTTTCCCGTCGATTCATTTATTTACGATTTCGAATGGTATACGAAGACGCCGGACTACAAGCTGAAGCCAGCTGGCGAGGAAAATTTCCCGGATTTCGCATTCAATGCGCAGCTCTTCCCCGAGCCTGAAAAACAGATCGATGCGCTGCATGCGCAAGGTATCCGATCCGTGATGATCCGCAAACCGCGCCTCGGTGATGCCTCAACGCTCCGGGAGTTCCGGGAGAAGGGATGGACTACCAAGGGGGGCAAAGGTTACGAGAGCCGTAACATCGACTATAACAATCCCGCAGTCCGCGACTGGTATGCACAGAAGACTTCCCCGATGTTGAAGCAAGGCATTGACGCTTGGTGGAACGACGAGGGGGAGCAGGACTATCTGATGAACTTCAACTGGAACCTTGCCGAGATCGCCGCTCAGGAATCGGTCAAACCAGGGCAGCGATTCTGGAGCTTGAACCGCGCAGGTGCGCTGGGCATGCAACGGACAGGTGCGGTGCTCTGGACGGGCGATATTAAAGATTCCGACCTGGCCGTGAACATCGTCAAGAAGTTGAAATGGTCGGCTTCAGGCCATATTTATCATGGTGACGACATCGGTGGGTTCTTCTGCAAGAACCTCACCCCGGCGCTACTGACACGTTGGTACCAGGCCGGCGCCTTCTTCCCCATCATGCGAGCCCATTCCCACAGCGGGATGATACCCCATTGGCCTTGGCTGTGGGACGATAAGCCGGTTGCAGGTGCGGATCCCAACGTGAAGACCTCCGACCGCCTTCGTAATGCACTCAATCTGCGATACCGCCTCATTCCCTATCTTTATAGCCTCGCCTATCGGGCGTACGAGACCGGCCTCCCCATCATGGAGCCGGTGGTGTTGGAGCATCCCGAGATGCCTGGGGCCGATTCCCTCGTCGATCAGTGGATGTGTGGCCCCAAACTCATGGTCGCACCGATTCTGGATGGCACGTCAGTCCGGCGCACCGTCAAGCTTCCGGAAGGGATTTGGTATCGATTCCAGACACCGATCCGGGTGAAGACAGGCACGTTCAAGGCGGAGGCGAACATGGATGAGATCCCGGTGTATGCCGAGGCGGGTGCCATCATTCCGCTCGGACCTGTGGTGGAAAACACTTCCCAGTCCCACACAGGGCCGCTGGAGCTCCAAGTCTATGCGGGTAGTGACGGCCAGTTCACCATGGTCGAGGATGACGGCACCTCTAACAACTATCTGCGTGGTGACTGTCGCAAGACAACCTTTACCTGGAACGACAAAACGCATTCTCTCTCATGGACATCGGAGGGTGCGTACGACCAGGGGAACTTGTTCCATGAGATGCTCATCAAGGTTTTTACCGAAGATGGGAAAACAGTGACGCGAAACGCCAGTCTCGGAGAGAGACACGGGACGGTTCAATTTTAGGCAATAATTAATCCTTCATCATGAAGAAGATCCTCCACCTCAATAAACTTCTTCACCTCTCGGTGGCCTTCACTCTCGCCGCAAGTGCGCAGGCCGAGGTGAAGCCTAACGCCCTCTTTTCGGATAATGCCGTCTTTCAGCAGGATCGGGAGATCCCAGTCTGGGGAACGGCCAATGAGGGAGAGATTGTCACTGTTACCTTCGATGGCGATACGGAAAGCTCCATTACCAAGGATGGCAAGTGGATGGTGAGGTTGAAGCCTCACAAAGCGGGTGGCCCGTACACGATAACCATAGCCGGAGAGAACACGGTTACGGTCAATAATGTGCTCGTGGGTGACGTCTGGATCTGCTCTGGGCAGTCAAACATGGCGTTCAAATTTCCCGGATCGACGAGCGCCAGCACGGAGATGCCAAACGCGAATTATCCTAAATTGAGGATGTTCTCCGTTGATCATCATGGGGCATTAAATCCTCAGGAGGATGGATTGAGTGCGCCCCCGCCACTGTGAAGGATTTTTCAGCCGTGGGTTATTTCTTCGGGCGAGATATCCACAAAGCGACAGGCATTCCGATCGGAATGATTCATAGTTCCGTGGGGGGAACAGGGGCGCAGCTTTGGACCAGCCTTTCGGGCCTGGAAAAGGAGCCCTCCCTTCGTGGCTACGTAGAGGAGCTCTCATTGGCAAAATCGAAGTGCGATCCTGCAACCGAAGCCAAATTTCCCCAGGATCTGGCGAATTATCAGCAACAATTGAAGGCGTGGGAAGAGACGACCCGCAAGGAGTTTGCGCAGGCCATCAATGCATGGAATGCGGAATGCCAGAAAAACAAGGCTGCGGGGACACCGCTACCGCCACGCCCGGAACCTGCTGTGCCTAAACCACGTCCTCCTAGTGACCCCGCCGGGAAAAAGCCGACCGTCCTCTTCAACGGGATGATCTCCCCACTCATGCCTTATGCGATCAAGGGTGTCATCTGGTATCAGGGGGAATCCAATAATGGGAAACCATTCGAATACCGAACCCTCTTTCCGCGTCTGATCGCTGACTGGCGGGAGAAATGGGGGGAGGGTGATTTCCCCTTCCTCTTTGTCCAGATCGCCCCTTACAAGGACGATGTTCCCGAAGTCCGTGAAGCTCAGTTCCTGACCTGGAAGAAAGTTCCCAACACTGCCATGGCTGTCACCTTGGATGTGGGCGACGCCAACAATATTCACCCCAAGAATAAAGAGCCAGTCGGCCAGCGTCTGGCTTTGGCGGCACGTGCCTTGGTCTATGGGGAGAAGATCGAATACTCCGGCCCTGAGTATGACTCGCTCAAGATCGAGGGGAACAAAGCAATTCTCACCTTCAAGCATGTCGGAACAGGACTTGTGGCCAAGGATGGACCGCTGAAAGGGTTTTTAATCGCCGGAGCCGATAAAAAGCTTATCGAGGCGAAGGCTGAGATCCAGGGCGATACGGTGGTCGTGACAAGTGATCAGGTGCCCTCACCAGTGGCAGTGCGTTACGGGTTCACCAATGTGCCCGATGGGAATCTCTGGAACAAGGAGGGCCTGCCTGCCTCTACTTTCCGAACCGATCCAGAATCCCTGACTCAGGATCTGCCTCCAGCAAAACCAATTCCTAACCAGGCATCCAAGGTGCCTCTTGAAAACTCTGCTGATCCCTCCTCCAGTCTCTGATTCCTGAAGGGTATCACAGGGGCATCATGAACAGATCCGCAGCACTGATGGTGATCGTGGGTCTCGGAATGATCCCTGCGGATGTGATGGCTGTCGAGGGGAAGCTGACCGATGAAGTCAACATCCTTCAGGGAACAGACTCGAATCCTCACTTCTCCCATGGTAATACGCTTCCCTTGGTCGGGATGCCGTGGGGCATGGTGGACTGGTCGATGCAGAATGCGGGCAAGGGGTGGTTTTTCCACCCGAATGGCAAAGTGGACGGGATTCGTGCAACCCATGAGCCTAGCCCTTGGATGGGTGATTACGGTCAGTTCGTCCTGATGCCTCAGGGGCACGACCTGCGATTGGACGCCAAAGACCGAACTCAGGAGTATGACACAAACACGGCCATCCTCCACCCCGACTATGAGAAACTCGATTTCAAGCAGGATGCGATCACCCTGGAACTCACGGGTACGGAGCGTTGCGGGGTCTTTCGTCTCACCTGGCACGAGGGAAAAACGGGGCGTCTGATCATCGATGGCGCCGATAAATCCAAGGTGGATCTCAAGATCGAGGGACGGACGATCTATGGAATCAGTCGGGCAGGCTCCAAACGGTTTCCCTCCTATTTCGTCATCAAAATGGATCGGGACATCACCAAGAGCACTATCCTCAAGGAGGATCCCAAAGCGGGAGCGGGAGAGTCGGCAACAAACACATCCTCCCTTCCAACAACCCCGACCGAACTGAAGCCAGCCACGGCGCCAGCGGCGACACATCAGGATGTCAGGGGATATGTGGAGTTTCAAACCAAGCCCACAGAACCGGTCATTGTGAGAGTTGGCACTTCCTTCATCAGCTGGGAACAGGCTGAGCAGAATCTCCGTGCGGAGGCCGGGGGAACATTCGATGCGATTCACGGGAGGGTGGCCGGCGTCTGGAACGCTAATCTTGGCAAGATCGCGATCGAGGCGACCGAAGATCAGAAGAAGACCTTTTACAGCTGCCTCTACCGCGCCCAGATGTTCCCGCACCGGATCTATGAACAGGATGCGGCGGGAAAGCCGATCCACTTCAGTCCCTACGATGGGAAGATGCACGACGGGGTGCTCTACGCTGACATCGGGATCTGGGATGGATTCCGGACCACCTTTCCCTTACTCACCCTAGTCTATCCCGCACAACTCGACGAGATCCTGCAAGGCTTTGTGAATGCCTCGGTCGAGGGGAAGGGATCGCTTCCGGAATGGCCCAGCCCTGGTTATCGCGGTGGAATGCCCGGCCAGCACTGCGCCGCGATCTTTGCCGATGCAATGGTGAAGGGTCGCACGGGATTCGACGTTGCAAAAGCTTACGAAGTGTTGCGAAAAGGAGCCTTCGAGGGACTTGGGCGACAAGGCGGCTCGAATTATCTCAAGTTGGGTTATCTTCTTGGGCCTCAGTATGGCGCTGTCTCCACGACTCTTGATTATGCCTACGATGACTGGTGCGTTGCCCAAATGGCTGGGCAACTCGGTCATCCCAAGGATGCGAAGATGCTCATGGAACGCGCTCAAAATTACCGCAAGCTCTGGGATCCAACAGCCGGGTTCATGCGCGAAAAGAGGGAGGACGGCACCTGGGTTGAGCCATTTGACGAGTTTGCTTGGGGCGGACCCTATTGCGAATCGGGGCCATGGCAGGCGAGTTGGTTTGTTCCCCATGAT
>RFPR01000037.1 GCA_009928265.1 Pseudomonadota bacterium
GGCACCCCGCCGCCGATTCATCGTGAAGGCATGAAAACCCTCCTTACCGCCGTCGACCTCAGCCCCATTACCACCAAGGTGATCGAGGGTGCCGGAGCCCTTGCCTCTTCCCTTGGGGCCAAGCTTGTTCTTCTCCATGTTTCCGAACCGGTCGCCGCATATGTACCGGTGGGCGCCGCCATGGATGTCATCACGGCTCCAGTTCCCATGGATCCCCCCGATATGGAGGTGCTCAAGGCACGGCTTGAGGAACTGGCCGCCCCGATCCGCGCAAAGGGAGTCACCGTGGAGACGGTCGCGGCCGTTTCACTGCCGGCCGAGGAAATTCTTGATCAGGCCAAGAAGACCGGAGCCGATATCCTGGTCCTTGGCTCGCACGGCCACGGGGCCCTCTATCATCTCTTTAGCGGAAGCGTCGTCACGGAGGTTCTTGAGAAAGCCACCATTCCTGTGACGGTGATCCCGGTGCATGGCAAATAAGCCACCCCGTTGATCCGGAAAGCCCGAACGATTACCACTGCAGGCCGAAGAGGATAATGCCCTTGGGCTTGTCCGTATTGTCCGGATCCCAGCTCACATCCTGGTTGCCGTCGCCATATTTATCAGGGGCAAAGGGATTAACGAGTTGAAGCGGCTTCTTCATGTCAACGGCCTGCTTCACCACACCAGTGACGTCCACGGTGGAGGGCTTCTCGATCGGAGCCGTGTCGACCTTGGTTTTCTTCCGCTTCGGTGCGACAAACCCAGCATCAGGATTCGCCTGCTGAGCGTACGAGGTGGCGGCCGCCATCAGCAACGAGGCGAGGAGGATTCGGGGAAACAGGCCGTTCATCGTTGGCGACGATAGACCTGTTTCCCCGCGATGGGCAAGCCCGTCCGAGAGGTTGCTTCAGCGTTGATCATGGGACCGAGGCCCACCAGAATCTCCGGATGGACACCTTAGAACGCGCCCGGTTCGTGCTCTCGATCGAGAGCGGCGAGATCGAAAGCCTTTCTGCCCGGTTGGACGACTCCTTTGTGAAGGCGGTCGGGCTCCTTCGTGGAGCCGTCGAACGCCGTGGAAAGATCGTCGTGCTGGGCGTCGGCAAGTCGGGGCACGTCGGCGGAAAGATCGCCGCGACCCTCACCAGCACCGGGGCGCCCGCCGTCGTCCTCGATTCCCTGAATGCTCTCCACGGTGACCTTGGAGTCGTTTCCGACGGGGATGTGATCCTGACGCTCAGCTACAGCGGGGAGACCGAGGAACTCCTTCGGGTCTTGCCCGCACTTGCCCGCTTCGATGTCCGTAAGATTGCCGTCACCGGCAACGTCGCCTCCACCCTGGCCAAGGCAAGCGATGTAGTCCTTGATGTCTCGGTAAGCCGTGAGGCCTGTCCCCATAATCTGGCTCCAACCTCCAGCACCACTTCCATGATGGCCCTCGGCGACGCCCTAGCAATGGTCCTCCTCGAGGAACGGGGCTTCACCCGGGAGGATTTTGCCCGTTTTCATCCAGGCGGCAGCCTCGGCCGTTCCCTGCTCCTCAAGGTTCGCGATATCATGCGCGGAGGCGAACAGGCTGCTGTGGTCAGCGAAAGCCTCCCCGTCGTGGAGGTGCTGCGAGTCCTCATGGCCAAACGAGCCGGAGCAGCGCTGGTGACCGATGCTTCGGGAAAGCTTTCCGGAATCTTCACCCACGGTGATTTCGCCCGCCGGTTCCCTTCCGACCCGGAGATCGGTTCCCGTCCCGTCGCCGAGGTCATGACCCGTGGACCGGTGACTATCGATGCCGACAAACTTGCCGCCGAGGTCCTCGTGGTGCTAGAAAGACACCGCATCGACGATCTCGTGGTGACGGATGCCGAGGGACGACCCCTGGGCGTGGTCGACTCTCAGGATCTCTCAAGGCTTAAACTCCTCTAAAAACCACACCACCCATGGCACTCGCAAACGATCTCCGCAAAGGTATGGCCATCAAGTACAACGGTAATGCCGCCATCGTCCTTGAAGTCACCCACCGCACCCCCGGCAACCTCCGCGCCTTTGTCCAGCTCATCATCCGCTACATCGGCACCGGCAAGTCGGCCGACGTCCGCTTTGCCTCCACGGAGAAAGTCGACCTCGTCGACGTGCAGCGCACCAAGCTCGACTTCAGCTACGGCGACCACGAGGGATACCACTTCATGGATCCCGAGACCTTTGAGACCGTCACCCTTCAGGGTGAGTTGATCGGCGATTCGAAGGACTTCCTCGTTGAGAACATGCAGGTGGAAATCCTCTACGTTGAGGGCCGTGCGGTCTCCGTTGACCTACCCGCCTCCGCTGCATTGAAGGTCACCGAATCTCCCGAAGGTGTGAAGGGCGACTCCGCCAGCAACGTCATGAAGACAGCCACGCTCGAGACCGGCAAAGTCATCCAGGTACCCCTCTTTATCAAGGAGGGTGAGATCGTCAAGGTCGACACCCGAACCGGCGAGTACATGGGCCGGGCTTAAGGAGCTACAGATCCTAAGCCCTTCGAGCCAACGGATGCCCAACCCCGTGCGATCAAAGGGGAAGGGCGGCTCCAGTCGTCAGCCAAAGGGTAGCCCACGAGGAAAACGCCTACGTGCCACTGCGGCGGCACTTAATCCCGAACTCTTCCCCGAGGAAGAAACGGCTGGTTTTGTGCCGCGTTCTTCAGCTGTTCCGCAGGACGTTGAGGATGTTAGCGAGGTGGAACGCGGCGGTTTTACCAAAAAACAGCTCCTCAAGTTTGTTCTCGGCTTTCTGCTCCTCCCGGGCGCTTTTATCCTGACAGGGGGATTTCTTAGGACCTTTAAGCAAGCTATCCATGACGGCCTGTTGGCCCAGCGCTCTTTTGGATGCCTTGCTGCCGGGATGTTGCTCTTTGCCATCCTCTTCGCCCTCGTGCCGAGGCGGATCTTCATGCTCTCTTACGTATTCGGTCACGAGGTGACACATGCAATTTGGGTAAAGCTCTTCGGTGGCAAAGTGGCCAACCAATTCCATGTCAGCCTTGAGGGAGGACATGTGCTGACTGACCGGGTGAATACCTGGATCGTCCTCTCGCCCTATTTTTTCCCTATCTACTCCATCCTGTCCGGGACTCTCTACGGCGTGATGCTCTTCTCGGGATGGATCATCGACCTGATCAACGGTGGCGGCGGGCTCTATTCCACAATCGCCTCTCTCCAGTGGATCTTCCTGGTGGTGATCGGATGCACTCTGGCCTTCCATCTCGCCTTCACCTTTCTGCTCGTGACCAAGAGCCAGCCTGACCTCCATTACGGAGGCACCTTCTTTTCCCTGACCGTGATCTACCTGATCAATCTACTGATCATCACTGGTCTCCTGCTTGTGACCAGCAGTCATGGCCTCTGGGGTCTTTACGGAGATTGCCTGCAGAAATCAGCCGAACTGTTCGTGGAACTCTGCGGTCAAATCTGGGTTTGGGGAGCAGAAGGAGTCGACGCGCTCCGGGCGGCGATCGGTAAATAGTCGAGGGGTTTACTCCCCTATAGCGACGATCAAAGCCGATGCAATGGCGTCGGCAGCCGCATTAATAACGGCTTCATCCGGACCTTCGATAAGCAACCGGACTTTCGGCTCCGTGCCGGAATAGCGCAGCAGCACGCGACCTTTTCCGGCAAGGGCGGCCTCGGTGGCCGTGACCAGATGAGCCACCTCGGGAAGGGAATCGAGAGGGGGCTTGGTCTTCACGAGGAGATTGCGTTGGGCCTGCGGATATTTTTTCAACACGCGCCGTAGCTCGCTCAGCGGCTTGCCGCTTTCGGTAATAACCCTCAAGACCTGAAGCGCGGCCAGCAGCCCGTCGCCTGTGGTGCCGTGATCCCGGAAGATCAGGTGGCCGCTCTGTTCACCTCCAATCGAGAAGTTCCCGGCGCGCATTGCCTCGACCACGTAGCGGTCGCCGACCGCCGTGCGCAGCACCCGACCCCCCTCGGCCGCTAGGCAGTCATCGAGGCCGAAGTTGCTCATCACGGTAGCGACAAGCGTTTTGCCCGCCAGAGTGCCGCGCTTCAGGGCATCGAGGGCTGTGATCGCAAGAATTTCGTCGCCATCGATGACCTCGCCCTGCTCGTCGCAGAGGACAAGTCGGTCGGCATCACCGTCGTGTGAAAGACCGATGTGTGCACACGATTCCTTTACCAAGCGGGCGATCTCCTCCGGATGAGTGCTGCCGCAGTCGGCATTGATATTGATCCCGTCGGGTTGGGCATGAAAGAGGACCAGTTCCGCGCCAAGGTCGCGAAGCACGGAGGGCGTCGTGCGAAATGCGGCCCCGTTGGCACAATCGACGGCGATTTTCAGACCATGAAGTGACATGCCCGGAACGCTCGCCTTGGCGATCCGTCCGTAGCGCTCCTCGGCATCAGTAATCGTTGAGACAGAGCCGATAGCAGGGCCCTCCGGGCGGATGGCATCGATCTCCGGAGTCAGGATGAGCTGTTCCAGGCGCTCCTCAATTTCGTCGGGTAGCTTGTATCCGTCGGGTCCGAAAAGTTTCAGGCCGTTATCGGGCGCCGGATTGTGGGAGGCGGAAATGACCACGCCACCGTCGGCCCCGAGTTCCGTGACAAGGCAGGCGACTGCCGGCGTAGGAATCACCCCTGCTAGTAGTGCATCGGCTCCCGTGGAATTCAGCCCCGCGATCAGGGCGGATTCGAGCATCAGTCCGGAAAGACGCGTGTCGCGTCCGATCACGAAGCGGGGGCGAGCTTTATTACCCCGTAGAAGATGACCGGCGGCACGGCCGAGTCGGAATGCGATTTCCGGGGTGACCGGATGACGGTTGGCCGTGCCACGGATGCCGTCGGTGCCAAAGAGGGTGCGCTCCGCCATGAGTGTTATTGTAGCTTTCTCTTCTGGGACTTCCCGCTGTGACTGTCCTTTGCTGGAGTGGTTACCTCAGGATTCGCGGCGGGCCGGCGGCCGTGCTCCGGGACCGGAGCCAGGTTTTGATGAATGAGATACCAGAGCGCCCCCCCCAGAAGGAGGCAGACCAGTTTCTCCTTCCAGTTGTGAAGCAGCAGTCGGCGCATGGTTTTCCTCGCGGAGCAGAAGCTGCGACAGGCGCCTCCGGAACCGCTCGACGTTCAGGTTGCGCTCAATCGAGCCCGAGTGACAAATCGAAACTTGACCGCTTTCTTCGGAGACCACGATGGCAATGGTGTCGGATTCCTCGGTGAGCCCGAGTCCGGCTCGGTGACGGAGACCCAGCGTCCGGTCGAGATCGTCCCGCTGCGTCAGGGGGAAGATGCAGCCCGCCGCCAAGATCCGGTCGCTTGCCACGATGACGCCGCCGTCGTGAAGGACCGTCTTGGGGTGAAAGAGGGTGAGCATCAGCTCTTTGGAAAAAGTCGCGTCGAGGACAACGCCTGTCTCTGCGATGGGCTCTAGGCTGATATCGCGTTCTAGGGCAATTAGGGCACCGAACCCACGGCTCGACAGATCGAAGACGGCATCCGTGATCTCCTCGATCGCCTCGCGCCGCTGAAGGGCCGTCGTGAAGAAGCGGTGACTGCCCAATTCATTCAGCGCGCGACGGAGTTCCGGCTGGAAGATGACAACCAGCGCGATGGCGAGAAAGACCGTGAAGCTACGGAGCAGCCAGCCGAGGACGGCGAGATCGAGGATCTGAGAAACGAAGGTGAGGCCAAGGAAGACGAGGGCTACCCCGATGAGGATCCGCGCGCCGTGCGTGCCACGCAGGTAGAGATAGAGGTAGTAGAGGATCGCCGCGAGAATCAGGATCTCGACGCCGGAGCTCCAGTTATCCCGAAGGAACGATCCGATTCTGGAGAAAAACCCGATCATGGAAGCGCCTCCCCTTGGTTTACCGCTTCTACAGTCCGAAGCGCTATCCGGTGCGGTGCGGGATCATGCACGCGGAAAAGCATGGCACCCAGTTGACGAGCCAGTGCCGTGACGGCTGTGCCTGACTGAAGGCGTGCGGCGAAATCTGGTGAGGATGTCTCCCCGGCGATTGTCCCGAGGAAGGACTTTCTGGAGTGGCCTATCAAGATGGATGAGCCGAGTTTCAGGAGCGCGGGAATCCCGCGCAGCAGGGCGAGATTGTGGGAAAGTGTTTTTCCAAAGCCGAGGCCGGGATCAAGAATAAGGGCGTCCGGGTGCACGCCGCACGCTACCGCCGCTGCCCGACGCTCCGAAAGGAATTTCGACACCGCACCCACGACATCGTCACCCTCGTAGGAGGGATTTTCCTGCATTGTGAGCGGTATGCCCTGCATATGCATAAGGATCAGGCCGGCTCCCGAGGAAGCCGCAAGCGCACCCATCGCGGGATCCGAGAGGGCGGTCACGTCGTTGATGATGTCGGCTCCTGCGGCAAGTGCCGCCTCGGCCACGTCGGCCTTCGAGGTATCGACCGAGAGCGGGGCATCGGTGGAGCCTCGTAGCTCCCGGATGACGGGAATCACCCGGCGTAATTCTTCTTCTGTGGAAACGGGTAGTGATCCCGGTCGTGTCGACTCGCCGCCGACGTCGAGAATGTCGGCTCCCTCGGCGAGCATATGCAGGCCCTGAAGGACGGCTTCTTTCGTTCCGTAGGCTACGCCGCCATCGGAAAAGGAATCGAGGGTGACGTTGACGATCCCGAGGATCAACCCTCGGGAGGTCAGGTCGAACTCCCGTCCCCGGAAACGCCACATCATCGGCTCAAAGCTTTCTTAAGCTTTCTTTACCCGTAGGGAAACGGAGCGACCGTGGGCGTCGAGACCCTCCACGGCGCAGAAGGACTCAATGATCGGCAGTGACTTTCTGAGCGAGAGCGCGTCGTAACGCACAAGGCTAGTACGTCGCTGGAACTGAGAGGCTGTGAGGCCGGCGAAAGCCTTCGAGGCGCCTCCCGTCGGAAGAGTGTGGCTGGGGCCGGCAAGGAAATCGCCAGCGGCCACGGGCGAGATATCGCCGAGGTAGATGGCTCCGGAGGAGGTGAGCTTCTTTGCCAACTTCTCCGGGTTGCGGACGGCCAGAGAGACGTGCTCGGAGGCAAAGGCATTGGCGATCTCCACGGCCTGATCCAGATTTCGGACATGAGCGAGCACGGCATTTTTGATCGCTTGCGAGAGGTACTGCGGCCGCGCGGAGAGTTTCATCTGGCGATCGATTTCCTTCTGCACCGAGACGAGGAGTTTCTCCGAGTCGCTCAGCAATACCGCGACGCTGGAGGCACCGTGCTCCGACTGGGCGAGTAAATCGGAGGCGACCCAGACAGGGTTGGCCTTGGCATCGGCGATCACGAGCACCTCGCTGGGGCCGGGGAGAAGGTCGATGCCGACGCGCCCGAAGACCTGACGCTTTGCCTCGACGACGTAGGAGTTGCCTGGACCGAAGATTTTGGTGACCGGACGAATCGTCTTGGTCCCGTAGGCAAGGGCTGCGATGGCCTGAGCTCCGCCGACGCGGTAAATTGCAGAAACGCCGCAGAGATCGAGGGCTGCAAGCAGCGCGGGCGCGACTGTTCCATCCGGACCGGACGGGGTGACGGCGACGATTTCAGGCACGCCTGCCGCCTTGGCGAAGCCACAGGTCATGATGGCTGTGGAGACGAGCGGTGCGGTTCCCCCTGGAACATAGACGCCGACGCGGGGCAGGGGATCGAAACGCTCGCCAACAAGGGCGCCTTCACTGTTCTTCATCGACCAGTCCTTGCTAAGGCTCTTTTTGGCAAAGGCGGTGACGTTTTTGAGCGAGGCGGCGAGGGCTTTCCGAACGGCTGGGGTGAGCGAGCCGCTTGCCTTGTTGATCTCGGCCTGAGAGACGGGGAGCCGAGCCGAATTCAGCTTGGGACCACCGAACTTGTGCGTGTAAGCGCAGAGGGCCGCATCCCCCTTGGCCCGGATATCCGCGATGATCCCGGCGACCGTCTCCCGCACCTGGGCGGAGGGTTCCGCCTGTCGGTTGAGCTTTGCGATCTCGCGGTCGAAACCGCGGCTTTTGTGGGAGAGAAGACGCATTTCCGTGACACTACTCGTAGTGGCTCTCCGGGTCAAAACCACGCGTCATTTCGGCGGCGCACTCCAGGAAGGCCGTCCGATCCAGAAGGGCGAGGCGACGCCCGAGCGGTAGGCATTCAGGGAGCCTTTGGAGGAATTCACCCGGAGGTTGCTGTAGGAATCGTCACCATTCTGCCAACGCTCGTGCCAAAAGACGGCCGCCTTGAGGCGCGGATATTTCGTGGCATTGCTCATCTCCCGGAAGGCTTCCGTAATCCATGCTCCTTTGTCCTCTCCGGGTGCATGCGATTCCATCACGCCCCATTCCGCGAGCATGAGGGGCTTGTCTGGATCGAGGGCGCACATCTCCCGGTAGGGCCATTCGAGGAGTGGCTTGAAGGGGCACCACTTGTCGCCCTGGGTGCCAGCGGTCTGCTTGCCGTAGACGCTGAGAGCCAGCCAGTCGACATACTGCGGTCCAGGGTAGTAGGAGGCGGGCTGATTCCAGGTCATGAAGCCCGGAGGATCGGAGTAATTGTTGGGCTGGAAGACCCAGAGGATATTGGTCGCCCCGCGCCCACGCACGCGGTCGACAACATAACGCCACGCCTTCTTGAAAGTCCCCGGCCCCTGCCAGGTGGAGGGATCCTTGAAATCACCCGGTCCGAACCACTTAACCTCTGCATGTTCCTGGATGAGTCCGGCTGCCTTAAGTTGGCGCTCCTGTTTCTTGTCCTGCGGTTTGTTGACCGGCTTGGGGTCCATGGGGCCCTTGCCGTAAAACCAACCCGACCACGGAAACCAGGTGCCGTTCATCTCGCAGGCGAAGGAGACGAAGAATTGGGCGGGTACCTTGGCCGCCTCGTCGGCCCAGCGGTCGATGTAGGCATCCCACTTACCCGCGAGGATTTCCGTCAGGGAGAAGCGGTCCGGCCCGCGGTTCTGATCGAAGGGTGCATCCCAGGGAGACCAGTAGATCAGCGGCATGGCGCCGTAGGAGCGGACGATCCGAACCTGTTCCGTCGGGAATGACTGGCGCTCCCAAAAAGAGCCGAAGCCGACGATGGCGAGTTGTTTGCCGGTGAGTTCCTGAAATTTCTCGATGGCCTCCAGCGTCACGTGATCCTCGCCGTCGCTGAAGTCGCAGTAGGCGCCGGTGTAGGCGCCCTCGGCCGGAACCTTCAGGGTTTCAAAGGCCTGCAGGGAAACGACCGAAGTCATCACGGCTGTCCCTGCGGCAAGAAGGGGCAGGAATCGTCTCACGGGGCGGAGATCCCTTCGCGCTGCTTGATCGCGGCGGCCGTCCGTTCCAGCTTGGACCAGCGGACCCAGCTTCCGCCGAGGGCTTTGAGAATGCATTTCCAGACCACATACCCGAGCAGGGGCCGGTAGAGAAGCCTCATCGGCACGCTCAGCCATGCGGTGCGCAGGGTGCGCCCAGCAAGCCAAAGCCCCGCCGCAGCCAGGATGGCGTCGAGCAGCAGGGAGGCCACGAAGTAGGGCCAGATGGCGATGCCGCGTCCAAGCCAGAGTGACCAGAGCACCAGCAGGTCGAGCACCGGGGTGACGGCCACCACGGCGATCTGGAAGATCCAGACAGAGGGAAGCGCAAACCAGCCAAGCCATCCCGATCCCTGTGCGAAGGTCAGTTCGCCGTGCTTCCAGAGACATTGCAGGGTCCCGAAAGCCCAGCGGAATCGCTGGGAGAGGAGCGCCTTTACCGACTCGGGGGCTTCCGTGTCGGCGTAGGCCCTTGGTGCAAAGACCACCTTCCATCCCAGTCGGTGGAGTTGAAGCGTGAGGTCTGTGTCCTCGGCCAGGGTGTCGTTGGTGATCGGTCCGGCCTCATCGAGCGCCCGTCGACGAAAAGCGCTCAGTGCCCCCGGTGCCACGATGATGCAGCGGAGAAAATCCTGCGCACGGCGGTCGATCTCGAAGGCGGTCACGTATTCCAGATCCTGGAATCTGCCGAGCCAGCGGCGGGTATTGCCGACGCGGACATGGCCCGAGACGGCTCCGACCTTGGCATCAGCCAGCGGGGCTACCAGATTCCGGATGCCGTCTTGCGACACCATAGTGTCAGCGTCGATCATGATGATCGTGTCGTGGGTCGCAACGGAGAGCGCACGCTGGAGGGCGGAGGCCTTGCCGCCGTTGGGTTGGCTCAGGAAGAGGATGCGTGGTTCGGAAGCTGCGATGGCCTCCACAACGGCAGCTGTGCCATCCTTGGATCCGTCATCCACAACGACGACCTGCACCTTGGCGGGGTAATCGGAATCGAGCAGGTGCCGGATCGTGGAGGTGATCACCCGCTCCTCGTTGTAGGCCGCCACAAGCACGCTCACGGGGGGGGTGAACGCCTCTGCATTGGTGACGCCTACCCGTTCCTGTGGCAGATGACGAAGGGCGCAGATCAGGTTGAAGAGCACGCGGACGAGCGCCAGCAGGGTGACGACAAGCAGCAGGGCCCAAGCCCCTGTTTCAAGGAATCGCAGGAAGGCGAAGCCTTTGTAGACGTAGCGTGCCGCAAGGGGTTGGTTTTCCTCATTGAGAGGCGGCATGACCGTCTCGGGCGTGAGGTTGATGATTTTGTTGAGAGGGACGATCTCGTCGCCACGCTCGCGCAGGTAATCGATGATCCCCGGCAGTGCCGCCACGGTTTGGGATCGGTTGCCTCCTCCGTCGTGGAGGAGGATCACCGCGCCTCCTGCCGCCCGTTGCGCTTTTACACGACTTAGGAGTGCATCGGCACCCGGTTTTTCCCAGTCGTCGGGATCGATCGACTGCGTGACGGTCAGATAGCCCAGGTCGCGCGCGACGCGAAGCGCCCGGAGTTGGCCCGGTTCGACCGGCGTGCCATCACTGTTGTAGGGGGGGCGGAAATAGGCGGTCGAGCGACCCGTAATCGCCTCGATCAGGCGCGTCGTGGCATTGAGTTCGAGTTCGATCTGCTGGTCCCCGGCCTCCGCGAGGTTTTGATGCGTGTAGGAGTGATTGCCGATTTCGTGACCTTCGGTGACGATTTGCTCAACCAGGTCGGGGTAATGTTGGGCCTGGGTGCCGAGAACGAAGAAGGCGACAGGCGCTTTCTTCTTCTTGAGTATGTCGAGAATCGCCGGTGTCCACTTGGTATCAGGGCCATCGTCGAAGGTGATCGCCACCCGATGGGACCCCGGATCACCCTGCCGGGTGATGCTCTCTGGAATGGGAAACTTCACGAACTGCTCGGTCAAATCGTTGTTCCTATCCTTGAGCAATCGTTCGCCCGGCTTCGACTCCTCGCCGATCGAGATGAAATCTCCGGTCCCGGTGGAAGCGATCTGCTCGTCGAGTGAGATCCGGCAGAGGGCCTGGATCCCGCTCTTGCTCATGGGCTTGGAGGGATCCTCCCGCAGGACATCCCAGATGGCAGGATCCTCGGCTCCGAGCCGGTTCAGCGCAATGCCTCCAGGATGGAAAGGGGCGGCGAGCCGGAGTTCGTTGGCCAAAGTGACTGCGTCCAGGAACCAGATCTCGTGCTCCTGATTCTGGTCTGCACCACCGAGGTAGTTGAAATGGGGGGAATCCTGCTCGGAGTTGACGCTGGCGGGATCGACCCCGGCTGCTGCCGCACGCGCCATCACATCGGTAAAGGAGATCTGCTCGACGGTCTTATTGTCCTTTCTCCAGTCGTAGCCAAAGGCACCCAGGCCGATCACCCATTGTGACGGATCGCCATAGACCATCATCGCGCTGAGCCATCCCTGGAACCAATCGTTGCTGGCAAGGGGCCCCGGGTCGCTCGGTTCGGAATTCTCGTCGTTTAGGGTGGCGATCATGCGGTCGCAACACGACGCGACGGCCTCCATGTCGAAAGAGTCGAAGTCATTGCCTGTCGGAACGGAGAACCAGAGTTGCTTTCCCGCCGCATGGAGCCTTTGGGAAAATTCGCGCAACAGGCCCGACGTCGCGGCCTTGTTGTTGGGGTCGAGCTGGCTCCACTCGACCAGCAGACCGTTGGCCCCGGGAGGGAGGCGCGAGATCAGTTTATCAAGGAAGGCCCTGCGATCGTCGGGTGATCCATTGGCCAGCGACTCGATGGCTTCGGGTTGCCACTCGTCACCTTCCAGATTCCGCAGGATCGGCAGAAAACCGAGACCTTTACGGATACAAAGCATCCGGACTTTGTCGGCCGTCTCCTCGTGCAACCGGGAATCGACACCGGTGAGGGCGAACCAGTCGGTCGCCACATGGGTCAGTTCCCCGGCATGCCGCTCCAGCGAAAGAACCGATGCCGGATCCCATCCGGAAACAAAGCCCAGAACAACCTTATCCCCCTGAAGAGCCCCTGTTTTCTTGGCATTCGGCGTGGTATGGACACGTCTCCAGTCATCCTTGATATCGCGAACAGGGGCTTTGGCCGAGGGAAGCGCCTTGAAGCGGGTGTGGAAATCGCGGACGACCGATGGGAGGTTCAGTTGCGGCAGGATGAGCAATCCCGCGAAGAAGTAAGCGGTTGACGCAAGGAGCGAAATGATCCCGACGACCGTGACGGCCTGCAGGATGCGCCTGCGGATGCCCCTCGGATCGGCGAAGATGCTTTGGCTGGGATCACTCACGGGGTGGTGTTCAGGAGGCTTGGGATTTTTGCGCCGCGCGGTGTTGCTGCTCGCTCGCAGTAGTGAACTACAGCTTCGCTCGTGCGCCTAGCGCGGCATCAAAACTTCCAAGCCATCGAAAAATTCATAATGGCTTCCTGCAATGCTTCCAAACTGAGAAGTCGGCAGTTTCCAAAACTTTATACCCGGAATCGAATTCGGCTTCGAACTTCGGGAAGCGGGTGTCGCCTTCGATCACCTGAGGCACCTTGGTGACGTAGAGTTCTTGAACCTTGGGGAGAAGCAGTCGGTAGATTTCCTCGCCGCCGATCACAAAGAGATCGCGGCCATCGTTTGGCACTTTCAGCTCATCGAGTGAGCGGATGACGCTGATGCCCTGTGTCTCCGGCATTGTGCGGGATAGAACGATATTCTCGCGTCCGGGGAGGGGCTTGCCGATCGACTCATAGGTCTTGCGACCCATCAGGATCGCGTGACCCATCGTGGTGGCCTTGAAGAATTTGAAATCCTCGGGCAGGTGCCACGGGATCGTCCCCGCATTCCCGATGACCCGGTTTTCGGCCATGGCGACGATGGCTTTAATCATGGTTTAAACGGCGATCGGTGCCTTGATCGCGGGGTGTGGGTCGTAGCCCTCGAGCGTGAAGTCCTCGAAACGGAAATCTTCCAGCTTGGTCACCGCGGGATTGAGCAGCATTCGTGGAAGCTGACGCGGTTCACGCGAAAGCTGCTCGCGCGCCTGCTCAAGGTGGTTCACATAGAGATGGAGGTCTCCGAAAGTGTGGATGAACTCCCTGGCCTTCAATCCGCAGACCTGCGCGATCATCATGGTGAGCAGGGCGTAGGAGGCGATGTTAAAGGGGACGCCGAGAAAGAGATCCGCGCTGCGCTGGTAGAGCTGGCAGCTGAGTTCTCCATTTGCGACGTAGAACTGCACTAGGGCATGGCACGGGGCCAGCGCCATCTTGTCGATCTCGCCGGGGTTCCAGGCGCTTACGATGTGCCGGCGGCTATCGGGATTCTTCTTCAGATCCTCGACGACGCGCGCGATCTGGTCGACGGTGCCACCCTCGGGGGTGCGCCACCGGCGCCACTGCGCTCCGTAGACGGGGCCAAGATCGCCGTTCGCATCGGCCCATTCGTCCCAGATCGTAACTCCGTTCTCCTTGAGGTAGCGGATGTTGGTGTCCCCTTTGAGGAACCAGAGAAGCTCGTGGATTATGGAGCGAAGGTGGAGCTTCTTGGTGGTCAGGAGCGGAAAGCTTTCCCGCAGGTCAAAGCGCTCCTGCGCACCAAAGACCGAGAGTGTTCCCGTGCCGGTGCGGTCTTCCTTCCGGGCCCCTTGATCGAGGACCAAGCGGAGAAGACGATGATAAGCGAGCATGGGATTCGCTGGGTTTCGGGAAGGCCTCCGGCAGTGCCGGATCAGCCTTTGTAGACGCTGTCGGGGTTGAAGAGCGGCTGTTCCTCGGGCGGCAGGTCATTCCCCTGCTTGTCGAGCGGCGTGTAGAAGCAGCTGGCGAAGCCGGTGTGGCAGGCGCCACCTTCCTGCTCCACCTCGAACAGCAGCGTGTCGCGGTCGCAGTCGACAAACCAGCGCAGGATCTTCTGTGTGTGGCCGCTCGACTCGCCCTTTTTCCAGAGCTTCTTGCGGGAGCGGCTCCAGTAGTGCATGAAGCCGGTCTCGACGGAGTGCTTCAGGGAGTCCTCGTTCATCCAGGCCATCATGAGTACCCGGCCGCCGCGCTCCGCGGTCTCTTGAACGATCGCCGGGATGAGCCCCCGGTCATCAAATTTGAGGTTCAGCTGCATCGGAACATTTCGGAGCCGGAAAGCCCGCTGGGCAAGAAGATTCGCGATTGCGGGTCGGGTCCCGATGCGGAAGGATCGTGTGCTCCCATGGCACCCGTCACAACACCCCGCTACCGCTATCGCGAGGAGGCACCCGAGGTCATCTCGGTGCCGGCCGCCGAACTGGTCGCGCGCCTGCCCGAAGAGCTGCGCGGGGAATCTGGGGCTGAAGTCACCGATGGTCTCCTCATCGACCTGCCTTGCTCCGAAATACTGCAAGGGAGCGTCCCCCGGATCAGCCTCGGCCGCCTCAGGGAGCTGGCATCTGGGCTGGTCCGCATCCCGGAGGGCCGAGATCAAGCCGAGAAGATCGCTCTGCCGCCCGGATGGATCGCCCGCCACTTCCGGATGGTGACCCGACGGGAGGAACTTCCTCTGGAGCCAGAGAAGGAGTCGTCCCCTGCCGCCATCGAGCTCCTTGCCATTGACCCGGTCGCCGAAACATCAAAGACAGACGGCCCCGAGAGGAAGGTGACGGTTCTGGATGTGGAACCTTTGGCTGGGCCGGGAGCAGAGACTGTCCGGGGAAACGAGGGACCATCGATCACAGCTTCCGAGGAACTCAAAGAAGAGCCTGTCGCCGCGCCCAAAAAGGGATTCTTTTCCTCCCTTCCGATGTTCCGCCGCACCGAGCCTGCTGAAAAAAGCCCTGTCACGGCGGCCGTTCCAATCCTCGAGCCTGCCAAGCCTGTCCAGGAAAAGCCTGCCCAAGAGGAATCCGTTCCTTCCGCGGGCAAGGAACTCTTTCCCTCCGCCCCCGTGCTCGAGCGTCTCTGGAAGCTCGACCCGCAGGATGAACTGCCCGAAGGCTCTGCCCTGCAGGCCCTCTTCATGACCGACGAGAAGCTCACGCTGGAGAAGGTCGTCTTGAAGGCTGGCGAACTCCCCGGCCTCGACGCCTGCGTGCTCGCCCATGGCGACCGAGTGATCTGCGCTTCCAAGGCCCCTGCAGGCACCGATCTCCGGACCCTCAGCGGTCAGGCAATGACGATGCTCTCCCAGATCCGCGACTCCTCGGAGAAGATGGGTCTCGGCTCCGTCCCCGCCGTGACCCTCCATGCCGACCGGGGAGTTGTCAGCTTCCTTCACCGCGGGGAACTCTGTCTGCTCGTCCTGCACGGTGACCGGGGATTCGTGCCCGGCGTGCGAGAGCGGCTTCAGGAAATGCTCGGCCACCTTTCGGAGGCCCGGCCCGCATTGCCTCCGACTTCGTGAGATTGCCTCACCCCTCGACTTTCCGATTCCCCACCCCTAGATTTTCGATCCCGTGAGCTACCGCGTCTTCGCCCGCAAATACCGTCCCCAGCGATTCGAGGAGGTCGTGGGCCAGGAGCACATTACCCGGACACTCCAGAACGCCATCACCGGCAAGCGCCTCGCCCAGGCCTACCTCTTCGTGGGACCCCGTGGTGTCGGCAAGACCTCTTCCGCCCGCATCCTGGCCAAGGCCCTCAACTGCCTCGCCAACAAGGGGGAACCAACCGACAACCCGTGCGGAGTCTGCGATGCCTGCGTCGAGATCGCCGAGGGCCGCAGCCTCGACGTCATCGAGATCGACGGAGCAAGCAACAACAGCGTCGAGAGCGTCCGCACCCTGCGCGAGAATGCCGCCTACGCCCCCGCGCGCGGCCCCTACAAGGTCTACCTCATCGACGAGGTGCACATGCTTTCGACGGCGGCTTTCAATGCCCTGCTCAAGACGCTCGAGGAGCCGCCCGAGCATGTAAAGTTCCTCTTCGCCACGACCGAGGCGCAGAAAGTTCCCGCCACAATCCTGAGCCGCTGTCAGCGCTTCGATCTCCGTCGCCTCACGGCGGAACTGATCGCGGGACACCTTCTTCACATCGCCGAGAACGAGAAGATCGCACTCGATCCCGCCGCCGCTGCCGCCATCGCACGCGGAGCCGACGGGGCGATGCGCGATGCCGAGTCGATGCTCGATCAGGTGGTTGCTTTCTGCGGGAACACCATCACCTCCGCCGATGTGCAGAGCGTCTTCGGCTTTACGCCGCGCGAGACGGTCCTCGAGCTTGCCACGTCACTCCTCGCCCTCGACACGACCGGCGCTCTGGCCGTCGTCAAGGAACAGGCCGAGGCAGGCAAGGATCTCGCCCGCCTGCTTGGGGATCTAGTCGGTCTCCTCCGTGACATCCTGATCGGCAAGGTGCATCCCCCGCAAGAGCCCACCGACGAGTCCCGACTTGGGGAATCCGTCACCCAGGAAAAGCTCCTCGTTTTGCTCGATCACTTCGGCGAGGCCGAGGGCCGCCTCCGTTGGGCAACCGACAAGAAGCTCCAACTCGATGTCGCCCTGATCAAAGGGGTGCATCTCCTCGAGGAGGCAAGTCTCAGCGACGTGCTCGACACGCTCACCGCGCTTCGCGGAGGCGCACCACTCCCCGAGCGTCCTGCGGCGCGCCCACCGGCTCCCCGTCCCGCGGCACCGGTCGCTACCCCGGCACCCTCACCAGCGCCGGCCCCCAAGGCGACACCCCTTCCGGCGGCTCCGATCCGGACCGAACCACCCAAAGCCGAACCACCCAAAGCCGAGTCGAAACCCGCACCGGTTGATTCCCCAGCTGAAGGCTCTTCCCAGAGCCTTGGTTCCCAGTCCCCAGCTCCCAACTCCCAACTCCCAGCTTCCAATTCCTCCGACCCTTGGCGGGACGTGGCGATGAAGCTGGCCGCCGACTCGCCGCTGAAATTCGGCTGGGTCGAGGATGGGCGCTTCATCGAGCGGATCGGCAACGCCATCCTGGTGGAGTTTCCCCCGTCGCTGGAGCAGCAGACGCAGACACTCTTCTGGCCTCAGGCGGTGAA
>RFPR01000038.1 GCA_009928265.1 Pseudomonadota bacterium
GGCGAGGAGTGAATCACCGGGACGAATCCCTGCCCTCTCCGCCGGGCTACCAGGCTCGACTGCCGCGATCCGGGTACGGGAATTCCCCTCGGGCACCGCGGCCTCCTCGACCACGGCACCGATCCAGCCTGGGTTGATCTTTCCGAATCGGAGAAGATCACCATGCAGTTTCTCCACGGCAGCCGCCGGGAGGATCGCGCATGAATCGTCTGCCAATCCCGTGCGTACAACCACGCCAGCGAATTTCCCGGAAAGGTCGAAGACCGGCGATCCCGGGTGGCTTCCCGCCGTAGGGAGCAGTGCAGTATGCAGGGGAACCGGGAAGAATCTCTCCCCGTCATGGTCAATATTCCTCCTCGTGAAACCCAACAGCGGCATGGTCAACGTTCCGCTTCCGGATGCCGTCGTTGCGAGTGTAGCCACGGGGGAGTTAACCGGAAGAATTGCCGAAGGAAAGGGTGAGATGAAGGAAGGGGCTGCAACCGAAGTCCTTAGGAAGGCGATGCCCGTCCGGTCATCGGAAAAAATCAGCGATGCCGGGAGTGCCTTTCCCCCCTTTTCGATTTCGATTTCGTTGCCTCCGCGAATAAAATCCGACAGCGTGCAGACTGTTCCTGCCGGATCAATCAGGAATCCGGTTCCATTGATCTCACCTGCCTCGTCTCGGCAACGGATCCGGACGAGAGTTTGAGATTTTTCCCTGCCGATCCTAGAGAGGGCGGAGGAAATCTCTGAGGAGAGCCGAGATTCATCCCTAGATGGAGAGGACTGCAGCGTCCCCAAGGAGAGAACACCGAGTGCTAGAATCGCCGGGATCCTGCCTATCGGGAAGAGAGTTTCAAAAGCTGAGCGGCGACTCATGATTCGCCGCCCGCGGACGGAGGAGATAGGAAGGCGGAAAAAGCGAATCGAACCGGTCACTTGTAGGAGGCTCCACGCGGAGCGAGACGGGTTGCATGGATGGGACGGTTACCGGAGGCTGGCTGTAAGAGGCCGCGTAAGCCCGTGGTTG
Organism: Pseudomonadota bacterium; assembly: GCA_009928265.1. Classification (GTDB taxonomy): domain Bacteria; phylum Verrucomicrobiota; class Verrucomicrobiia; order Chthoniobacterales; family UBA6821; genus UBA6821. Next base: position 1,013 of record RFPR01000038.1, read on the forward strand.
GCCTGTTGTCCCGGGTTGATGAAGGATGACGACGGAGGCCACCACCGCCACCGCGGCCGCCCCGGCATAGGCCATTGCTGGCACGCGGATCTCGGAGAGAATCGCATGGATTCTATCCATTAAGAGTTCTCCGATCGAGGGGCGTAGAAGTTCTGCCCGCTGGCGCTTGTGGAATTCCATCAGGAAGTCGTCGAAGTATCCCTCGCGTGGCTGCTCGTAGCGCTTGAGGCGGATGATCCGGTGCATCGGTTCGTGACTCATGGAGCAAGGTTGGTTTCTTAGTTCTTTTTAAACTCGTGCAGGGAGTTTTGCAACTGCCTGTGGGCGTAAAAAAGCCGGGACCGGACGGTCCCTTCCGAGACCTTCAGGATTTTTGCGATCTCGGCGTGGGGGATTCCCTGAATATCGAACATGGTAACGGCCATTCTGTGATCATGAGACAGCTTCATCATCGCTGTGTTCAATTTTTTTTGCAGTTCGTGGATGCCGACCTCTTTCGTCGGGTCCCCGTTACTGGTGGCCGCGATGAAGTCCGGGTCGTTCTCGATCCTGCTGTCCGGGTCGTTGAGGCTGGGGTGCTGGCGTCGGTTCCTCTTCTTGAGGAAATTGATCGTCATGTTGACGGCGATCGAGTGCATCCATGTATAGAAGCTCGAATTACCGCGAAAATTGGCGATGGAGCGGTAGGCCTTGGAGAAGATGTCCTGTAGAAGGTCGTTGGTGTCCTCGTGGTTGGAGGTCATGTGATAGACCAGTCCGTAGAGGCGGGGACTGTATTTTACGACAAGCTCGTCAAACGCCGTAGGGTCGCCCCCCTGTGTCCGGGCAACGAGTTCCATATCGTTGTTCGGTTGATTTTCCGTTTCTGGGGTCATCAGGCAGGGGAGTGGTATAGCAGGGCGCCCGATCAGCGCAAAATCCTTTCCTGCTCGATCGCTTACTTGAATTGCTTCAGGGAATTTTCTATAAGTAAAACTCATGAGTGGTTCTGCCTCCTCCAAGAAATCCTGTTGCAGCTGCAGTCCGCTTTTTTCCTCCTCGATCGGCAGAAAATGGATCGTGGCCCTGACGGGAATCGTCCTTGTTCTGTTTTTGATCGGACACTTGCTGGGGAATCTCTCCATTTTCCTTGGGCCCGACGCGATGAATGCCTACGCGGCCTTCCTCAAGAGCACCGAGGAGCTCCTATGGGTCGTCCGCATCGTCCTCCTGACCTGCGTTGTCCTCCACATCTGGTTCACGATCACCCTCTGGCACGAGAATAAGCGCGCCCGTCCTCAGAAGTATGCCGTGAAAAATGAACTCGGCACCACCGTCTATGCCCGCCTGATGCGGATCTCCGGCCTGACGGTCCTCGCCTTCGTCCTCTACCATCTGGCCCAGTTCACATGGCAATCCTTCAACCCCGAGTACAAGACTTGGGTCGACGCCCAGGGACGCCATGACGTCTACCGCATGGTGGTGACGGCCTTCTCCTGCCCCTTCGTGAGCGGCTTTTACCTGATCGCGGTGGGACTCCTCGGCATGCACCTCAGCCACGGCATTGCCAGCCTCTTCCAGACTCTTGGTCTATCGAACCAGAAGCTCCGCCCTGTCCTTGAGCGAGGAGGTCTCATCCTTGCCTGGATCCTCTTTGTCGGATTCGCCTCCATCCCCGCCTCCGTGCTCCTGGGGCTGGTCAAGGTGACTTCCGGACTCCCCTCCTGCCCCGTTTGCCACTAAGCCTCCCACCGACCCGACCATGATCCTTGACGCCAAAATCCCCGAGGGTCCGCTCGAGAAGAAGTGGACCTCCTTTAAGAACAACGCGAAGCTCATCAGCCCGGCCAACAAGCGGAAGTTCAAAGTCATCGTCGTCGGCACGGGACTGGCCGGTTCCTCCGCCTCCGCGACCCTCGCGGAACTCGGTTACCAAGTGGAGACCTTCTGCTTCCACGACAGCCCCCGCCGTGCCCACTCGATCGCCGCACAGGGTGGTATCAATGCCGCCAAGAACTACCAGAACGACGGAGACAGCATCTGGCGCCTCTTCTACGATACGATCAAGGGAGGCGACTTCCGTGCCCGTGAGGCCAATGTCTACCGTCTCGCCGAGGTCAGCGGGAATATCATCGACCAGTGCGTCTCGCAGGGAGTCCCCTTTGCCCGTGAATACGGCGGACAGCTCACAAACCGTTCCTTCGGTGGGGCCCAGGTCTCCCGCACCTTTTATGCGAAGGGGCAGACCGGCCAGCAGCTTCTCCTCGGTGCCTACTCCGCTCTGAGCGCTCAGATCGGCCTCGGCCGCGTCACGATGCGCGAGAACTCCGAGATGCTCGACCTCGTGCTGGTCGACGGCCACGCGAAGGGGATCGTCACCCGCAACCTCATCACTGGAGAGATCTCGACCCATGCCGCCGACACTGTCCTGCTCTGCACCGGCGGCTACAGCAACGTCTATTACCTCTCTACCAATGCCCGCGGCTCCAACGTTACCGCCACCTGGCGCGCCCACAAGCGCGGCGCGGCTTTCGCCAATCCCTGCTACACGCAGATCCACCCGACCTGCATCCCTGTCGCTGGTGATTATCAGTCGAAGCTGACTCTCATGTCCGAGTCGCTTCGTAACGACGGACGTGTCTGGGTGCCCAAGAAGAAAGGCGACACCCGCCTTCCTCAGGATATTCCCGAGGAGGAGCGTGACTATTATTTGGAGCGGAAATACCCCAGCTACGGGAACCTCGCCCCGCGCGACATCGCCTCCCGTAGCGCCAAGGAGGTCTGCGACGAGGGTCGTGGCGTTGGCCCCGGCGGTCTCGGCGTCTACCTTGATTTCTCAGCTGCCATCGCCCGCCTCGGTGAGAAGACCATCCGCGAGCGCTACGGCAATCTTTTCGAGATGTACGGAAACATCACGGGCGAGAGTGCCTATGAGCGCCCGATGCGTATCTATCCCGCAGTTCACTACACCATGGGTGGACTCTGGGTGGATTATAACCTGATGAGCACCATTCCGGGACTCCACGTCCTCGGAGAGGCGAACTTCTCCGACCATGGTGCGAACCGCCTCGGAGCCTCAGCGCTCATGCAGGGACTCTCCGACGGATACTTCGTCATCCCGAATACGCTCGGCGAATACCTCTCCACCCAGTTTGGAAAGAAAGTCTCGACCGACATGCCGGAGTTCAAAAAGACGGAGGAGGAAGTCAGAGCCCGTGTTGAGAAACTCCTCGCGGTGAAAGGAACGGTGCCAGTCGATGAGTTCCATCGTGAGTTGGGACTGATCATTTGGAACGAATGTGGCATGGCTCGCAGTGAGTCAGGTCTCAAGAAGGCCATCGCTGATGTCCGAGCCCTCCGCGAACGCTTTTGGAAGGAAGTCGCCATCCCCGGCACTGGAACCGAGCTGAACCAGTCGCTTGAGCGCGCGGGTCGCGTAGCTGACTTCCTCGAGTTCGGAGAGCTGATGTGCATCGATGCACTCACCCGTGAGGAGTCATGTGGCGGCCACTTCCGCGTCGAGCACCAGACGGCCGACGGCGAGGCCCTCCGCCATGACGACAAGTTCGCCGAGGTCTACGCCTGGATGTTTCAGGGCGAGGGGAACGATCCCAAACTCGTCCGCGAGGAACTCAAGTACGAGGCCGTACACCTCGCCACCCGTAGTTACAAATAACCATCTCACCTGGAGCCACATCATGAGCACCATGAATTTTCATCTCAGACTCTGGAAGCAGAAGTCCGCCTCGGATCAGGGGAAATTTATCGAGATTCACGCCACCGAGATCCCTTCGGAGTGCTCCTTCCTCGAGATGCTCGATATTGTGAACAATCGCCTTACCAAGGAGGGTAAGGAACCTGTTTCCTTTGCCAGCGATTGCCGCGAGGGAATTTGCGGAACCTGCCATATGGTGATCAATGGTGTCCCGCAGGGACCGGGTCGCGGTGCAGCCTGCCAAGTCTACATGCGCAAATTCACCAATGGACAGACCATTACCGTCGAGCCATTCCGCGCCGGGGCCTTCCCGATCGTGAAGGACCTCGTGGTGAACCGCAGCGCCTACGACCGGATCATCCGTTCCGGCGGCTTCATCACCGAGCACACCGGTGGTGCTCCTGATGCTTCCGCTATTCTCATTCCGAAGCCCGTGGCCGATGCCGCCATGGATGCAGCCGCCTGCATCGGCTGCGGAGCCTGTGCTGCGGCCTGCCCGAATAGTTCGGCCATGCTCTTCGTCGGTGCCAAGGTCACCCACCTCGGACTCCTGCCGCAGGGACAGGGCGAGCGCAAGAAGCGCGCCCGCAGCATGGTCCGCACCATGCAGGAAGAAGGCTTCGGCAACTGCTCTAACTACTACGCCTGTGAGGCCGTCTGCCCGGCTGGCGTGAAGGCGGATGTGATTTCGATGTTGAATCGCGAGTATGTTCGTGGGGAGTTATCGGTAGCTGTAGGCGCGATAGACTAAAGGGCAGGCTTGGGATTTTGGCGCCGCAAGTTGCTGATGCTTGCGTGCAGCATAAATACATACAGATTTTTCGCTCTCCTAGCCCTCCCTCCATCCTCGCGAGCCTTTGGTTACTATACACGCCTGGGCTGCAATCGAAAATCCCCTTTGTGATCACCCAAGCCTCATAGGGGTGGATACGATTAATGAAGTAATGGAGGATGAGGGGTGACGGCGTTCCCCGCACTGAACTACCGACTGGGGCCATTTTCCTATGACTTAGACGATTCCTGACATTCTTGGTCCGAGTTCTCGGCTTTGACTGGGCGATCCTCTTGGTTGGAAATTATAAAGAGGATTACATCGATTTCTGTACGGACCCAGCGCCCTGAGTGACACTGCGCCCTGTGGCGCTGACATCTTGACCGACGCCCCTCATGGTATTGCAGCCCGTGAGCGTAACGGTAACGGCAAGGACAAGAGCTAGGATGGTGAGTGAGGTTGTTTTCATGTTGGTAGGTTCCCACAGTCGCGCCCCCATTTCCATTGGTAGAAGCGCTTAGTTACCGCTTTTGTCCGTGCTAAGCGGATTCCTTAGCGAGATCTAAGCGTCTCCCCATCTATCGAGGAAAGTCCGGCGGGCGTAGTGTGGCACTATGAAAACAACCTCCCTGATCGGAATAGGCGCTGTAGCACTCACTCTCCTGCTGACATCGTGTTTTTCGTTGAGCACGACAAGAACAGCCATGCCGGAAAGAACGACCACCATTTCTCAACAGACTAGGAGTTCATCTCAGTCCCCGACTACGACGACCACAACGCGCTCCACCACCTATTGATCAATAATCCCTCGTCACTTCACCAAAACTCAAACCCTCAACCCACAAACATCATGCTCTACACAATCGCCACTATTCTTCTTGTCCTCTGGGTGCTCGGCTTCGTGAGCGCCTACACGATGGGAGGATTTATCCACATCCTGCTTGTCTTCGCCTTGGTGGTGCTTCTGTTACAGATCATTCAGGGACGGAAGATCGGCTGACATTGCAGCCTGACCATTATTCCATGGCGAAAAATCCACAAAATCTCCTCTTGGCAGCAGGCGTGATCATCGCGGCGCTTGCCTGCATTTTATTTGGAGTGGGGTGATTCGACCACTTTTCTCTTCGCCTTTCAGAACGTTGGGACCAGTCTTATAAAACGATGAAATCAGCCCTCTTCACGATCCTGCTTTGTCCCGTGGTGCTATTATGCGGGTGTCTGTCGACCTCACCTAAAAAGGTCCCCCTGAAAACGGTCGATTTCGTGGATCTGCCTCGCTTCATGGGGGGCTGGTATGTCATCGGAACGATCCCTTGGATCGTGGAGAAGAATAACGTGGGAACGATGGATATCTACAAGATGAGGCCAGATGGTCGCATCGATATCACCTATGCCTTTCACAAGAATGATCTCTCGGCAAAGCACCAGGAGATGCACGCAGTCGGCACTGTGTTGGATACAAAGACCAATGCCCGGTGGGGAGTCCAATTCATCTGGCCTTTCAAAGCTCCTTACCTCGTCATCGATCTGGCCCCTGATTACAGCACGACGACGATTGGCTACCCTTCCAGGGATCTGATTTGGATCATGGCCCGCACACCGACCTTATCTGAAAGCACCTATCAGTCGCTTCTGCAAAAAGCCGCTGGCCAGGGTTACGACATCAATCGGATTATCAAAGTTCCTCAGAAAAAGCTCGTTAACTAGTGGGATGACAGCATGCTTACCCGTGGCCGAGTGTCCTATTGACTAGAGTTGATACGTCCCCTTCATCCTTCTGGGAATCGCGCTCCAATGATCCGCTGTTTCGCCCTCTTCCTCCTCATCTCCGCTACCTGCGCCTTTGCGGGGGATGTGATCGCCGTGATCAAGAGCCCCTCCACGGTCTACCGCCTGAAGGGATCCAACGGGGCTTTCCTTGGGCAGATCCAACCTTCCGGCGGCGCGATCTCGGTCGGTTGTGACGGTGATGTGATCGCCGTGCTGAACTCGCACGGGGTTATCTCCCGCTACAATGCGGCGACGGGTGCCTTCATCGGGCAGAATCAGCCTAGCGGTGGTCCCCTGACCGACGTTCAAGTCTCGGGCGGCGTGATGATCGTCCGATCCGCCCATGTCGCCAGCCGCTACAACGCCCGTACGGGGGCTTTCCTGGGCCAGAGTCAGTTCTGATTAGCGTGGATTTCCCGGAACTGAAAGAGACGCTCCGTTCGTTCGCCTCGCCGGAGCGTGCGGAGGTGACCCGGAGTTTCTTCAAGATGGGTCCGGGGGAATACTCCGAGGGAGATCAATTCCTTGGCATCCGCATTCCAGATCTGCGGTCTCTCGTGAAAAAAGCCAATGCCGTCACCCTCCGTCAGGCGGTGACCCTTCTCCACTCGGAGTGGCATGAGGAACGTTTCATGGGGCTCCTGCTGATGGAGAATCGCTTCGAGCATGCTGGTGAGGAATCTCTCCAAGAGGAGATCGTGAAGGCCTACCTGGCCAACACCCGCTGGGTGAACAACTGGGACCTCGTTGATGCGAGCGCTCCATCCATCCTAGGCGCTTGGCTGCTTCCACGGAAGCGTTCGGTGCTGATGGAGTTGGTCCGTTCCGAAAATCTCTGGGAGAGGCGGATTGCGATCGTTTCCACACTGACACTGATCCGTGCGGGGGAGTTCGTTGATACCCTTCGATTGACCGAGCGACTGCTTGGTGATCCTGAGGACCTGATGCACAAGGCCTGCGGTTGGATGCTTCGGGAGGTAGGGAAGAAGGACAGAGATATCCTGATCTTCTTTCTCGGGAAGCATGCTCCTGTGATGCCCAGGACGATGCTTCGCTATGCCATCGAGCGCTTCCCCCAGCAGGAGCGTCGAGCTTGGCTTGATTCCCACTAATACCCTGGATGGAGTCTACTCCATGAAGTGGGTGAACTCCACGGCTGTGGCCCTCTCGGTGCGGAGGGTATTTTCGATCATGGAGATGTCCTCGTAGCCTAGCGCCATACCGCAGACGAGCATCCTCTCCGGGGGGATGTCGAGTTGACGTGCGATGATTCGGTGGTATTTGCAGAAAGCCGCCTGCGGGCAGGTGTCGAGTCCCCTGGCGCGGGCCGCGACCATCACGTTCTGAAGGAACATCCCGTAATCGAGCCAGCTCCCCTGTCCCATGACTCGATCGATCGTGAAGAAGAGTCCAACCGGTGCCCCGAAGAAGGTGTAGTTCCGTGCGAACTGCCGGTTCATGAGTTCTCGCTCCCCCTTGGCGATGCCGAGCAGTCCGTAGAGGTCATAGCCGACCTTGCGACGACGGTCGATGTAGGGCGCTATCCATTTGTCCGGGTAATAGGCGTATTCCTGCGTGTGCTCCGCGTCGCGGGCAGGATCGAGTGCGATCTCGACCAGTTCCTTTGAAAGAGCCTCCTTTTTTGCGCCGGTCACGACAATGACCTGCCACGGTTGGATGTTGGTCCCCGAGGGGGCGCGTGCGGCGACATCCAGGATCTCCAGGATGGTTTCCCTGGGAACCGGCGTCGGCAGGAATGCGCGGATCGACCGGCGCTCCCGGATCACCCTGTCAACGATCCGGGTGATCTCGGATTGGGGATGGGTATCGCCCATTTTTAGCCTTAGGCCCTCCCTAAGGTTGAGGATAGGTCCTGATGAACTTGGAGAACCAGATTGCCGAAGGACTCGCAATGCGATCATGGGTCTTAGGATCAAAGGCAAAGAGCCCAAATTTCGGTCCCCATCCGTCGGTCCATTCGTAGTTGTCCACCAAGGTCCAAGGGAAATATCCCCGTACATCGACACCCTCCGACTGCGCGCGGCGCAGTTGAGCGATGTGTTCGCGGAAATAGCGGATTGATTTCTGGCCGCTCTGGGTGCCGATTCCGTTTTCGGTCACAACGATCGGCTTGTGGTAGCGGCCATCAATCTCCTTGAGGACATGGTAGAGGCCGGTCGGTGCAATCTCCCATCCGAGCTGGGTATAGTTCGAATTGCGCTCACCGACTGGGCGGAAGATGAACCTCAGAACGCTTGGTTGCTGGCTGTAGTAATAATTGACGCCGATGATGTCGCAGGTGTCGGCGACCATGTCGAGGTGGTCGTAGTTCTGATGCTGCATCAGGTGGTAGACAGATCTGGTCGGATCCAGGTACTTCGCCTTCTTCCAGTAAGGAAGGGACCAGATTCCCATGACTTTGGCATCGGGTCGCTCCGCCCGGACAATCGAGGCCGCATCGCGGAACATGTCGGCGCAGACACGCATCGCTTTTTTGTAGCTGCCGACGTGGAAGAGGAAACCGGGAGGCCAGTGAGCCCCGATCCATCCGAGCTGAAGAGCTCCGTTCGGCTCGTTCTGCGGGACATAGATGCGGACATCCCCCTTGGTTGCCTTGACGACCCTTCGTACATTCGCTTTCCATGCCTCCCTGACATCGGGGTTGAGGAAATTGGCCTTGGATTTGTCCTTTGAGTAGAGCCAATCGGGGAAAGTGAAGTGCCAGAGGGTGATGATCGGCTCCATGCCGGCGGCGCGGACACGGCGTGCCATCTCGGTATATTGCCGAAGGGCAGCCTCGTTGATCTCCCCCTTGCGCGGTTCGATCCGCGCCCACTCCACACCGAATCGGAAGTGGGAGACACCGAGGTATTTCAGAGCGGCCAGATCCTTATCAAAGTCGCTCCAGGAGAAGACGGCCGTGTCGCCGCGTGCGGGGGCTCCTCCCTCCTCGGCATAACGATCCCAATCGGTTTTGAAATACCATTTGGATCCCGGTGCATACCCTCGGTCCTCGTTCTGGAACGGAGCCGTGGAGGTGCCCCACCAGAAAGGTTCCTTAGGGAGGGGCTTGAGGATAGGAGCTGATTTAGGAGGGGCGTATGGTCGGGGTGCAGCGATGCAGCCGGCGAGAAGCATCAGGAGAGGAATGATCAGGAGTCTCGGGATGGTTGCTTGCTGCATGGGCCAATGCCTAGTAGCTACGGAGGGAACGATCAATCATGAAGCAACGATTCCTTTCAGTTCTCTTTGCGGCGACGACCCTCGGTTTGCACGCGGCCGATTCCCACGTGAATCTGGATCCCGACACGATCTTCATGAACGACGGGACGGCCAAAAAGGGTCTGATCATCCGAAACGATCCGACCGAAGTGGTCCTCCAGCAGCGGATGGGAGAGGTGATCATTCCCAAGGCCTACATCCGCCGCATCGATGACGAGGTGAATGACGTCTACTTCGTAGACATGGTAAAGCCCGGTAAACTGCCACCCTGGCGCATGATCGTCGCGGACCTCCGCTCTGACGACAGCATCCGCTCCTTCCGTCAGATTCCCGCAACGACGATGGAGAAGGGCGAGTTCGCCCGCATCCCCTATCTCTCCTTCCGGATCAACCGGCGCGTCGAGATGAATGTCTACGGTAACCCGGAGGATCCGGTCGCGATCGAATTCGGAGTTTACGAGAGGAAGGCCTCCGAGATCACCAAGTTCAAAAAAATCACCCGCACCTACTTGGCGGGGCTTCTTGATAACCGGCGTGAGATTGCAGCGCTCTACTCGCTAGAAGACAAGGGGGGGAAGAAAACGGTGGGTGACCTTACCTTCCAGGTGACGCCGCCCGAGGCACCCGATGCCGATGGTGCCTGGTGGATTTCCATCTATGAACACAAGAGGCTCGACGCATTCCGGGTTCCTGACGCCATCTATAGGAAAAACACGCTCCCCTTCGGCAAGGTGAACCACGGCAACGGAATTCTTCGTAACGGCAACGAGGCGTTTTTCGACGCTTTCCTGCAGTCCAACATGACGGCATGGCAGGGAATGATCCCCGATCTCCGTGGGTTCTACCGCAACAAGGTAGGGAATTTGAAACTCCTTTTTACGAAGAAGCCCGCCTCCACCCATCCATGATGTTCCCGCGACCTTTCATTCTTATCCTCTGGAGCGCGCTGATACCCCTTATTCTTTCGGGGTGTGCGATCCATCCGCTTGGTCCCCTCGACAAGGCGCCAGAGCACAAGGCCAAGAAACTAACGGGCTATCCCGGATTTGCCTGGGGAATCTCCACGAGCAGTCTTCAATACGAGGACAAGGCGGTCGCGTCTGGGAACAAGAACTACTATGTCCGCGACTGGGACCTGCTGGTGGATCAGAAAAAGGCTCCGGTTGTTGGTAATGCGCTCTACACCTGGATCGACTTTGATAAGGATCTTGCGGCGCTGAAGAAGATCGGCGTCTCCCACTACCGCTTCAGCATCGAGTGGGCACGGGTCGAGCCACAGCCCGGACACTACAACGAGGAAGCCGTCCGCGGGTATGCACGCATGTGCCGTAAGCTGCGGGAGGCCGGCATCGAGCCCGTCGTGACACTCTGGCATTTTACCTTTCCTGCATGGCTGACGGACAAGAAGGACTCCTCAAAAACCAACTGGCTGCACCCGCTGGCCCGGGAGCATTGGAACCGCTACGTGACCAAGATGGTCCGGGCGACTGCCCCCTATGCGAACTACTATGCACCCGAGAATGAGCCCAACGGCCAGGTGCTGACGGCTTATATCATCGGTCTCTGGCCACCCTGTCACACGTTCGACTTCAAGGGTTACAAGGCGGCTACAATCGCCAGTGCCGACATGTTCCGTGATGCGGCTGCGATCATCAAACGGGAGAAGCCCTCCGCCAAGGTGCTGAGCGTGGAGGCTCTGCCGTGGTGGAAGCATGGTCCGCTTGATCCGGGCGGACTGCTTTACAACACAGTAATGCACTCCAACTTTGACCATCTCGACCGGGTCTGGGATGTCTGCGACATCATCGGATTCAATTATTACTATAGCCAGATGGCCGGTCCCGTCAGCTTCCTCTCGGAGGGAATGAGACATGGCCCCAACTTCACGATGATGGGTTGGTGCATTGATCCGAAGGCGCTGGGCAAGCAGATCCGCTATGTCGCGAAGCGCTATGATAAGCCAATGATGATCACCGAGAACGGGATCGCCACCAAGAACGAGGAGAAGCGTCAACGATACCTCCGGGACCATATCGCCCAGATCCGGAAGGCGATGGATGAGGGCTATGATGTCAGGGGGTATTTCGTCTGGTCGCTCGCCGATAACTACGAGTGGCACTACGGCTATGTGCCCAAGTTCGGGCTCTGCACCATGGATCCCGTGACCAAAGTCCGTATCCCCAAGCCGTCGGCGGGTTATTATCGCGATGTCATCCGCGCCTCGCAGGCCGCGGGTCAGGTCGTGCCCGAACCGTCGAAGTAGGGTTTGCCGTACCGGGAAGCTGGAAGGAGTGCCCGATTCAGTCCATGATCGGGTGATGAAGGTCGCGGTCTTCAATACCAAGCGTTTCGAGAAGCCCTTTCTCGAAGCCGCCGCGCGTGATGCCGGGATTTCCCTGACGTATCTCGAGCCGCGTCTCGATGCCACCACCGCTCCCTTGGCGGCAGGGCATGATGCCGTCCTGATTTTCGTCAATGACGTGGCCGACCGAGCCTCGCTTGAGAAGCTCGCCTCAGGGGGCGTGCGTCTTCTGGCCACGCGCAGCGCCGGTTTTAACCAGATCGACTTCTCCGCCGCCCGAGAACTCGGTATCAGCCTTGCCTATGTCCCCGAGTATTCCCCCAACGCGGTGGCGGAGTTCACGATCGGTCTGATCCTGACCCTAGGTCGCCACATTCACGAGGGACATAACCGTGTGCGACGCGCCGACTTCAGCCTCGAAGGACTTTGCGGATTCGAACTCAGGGACAAGACCGTGGGTGTCTGCGGCACCGGGCGCATCGGCACGGAAGTGGTGAAGCTCCTCTCGGGATTCGGATGCCGCATCCTCGCCTACGACGACGCCCCCAGTGAGGAGGTGACGCTCCTGGCCTCCTGCGTCGATTCCAAGGAAGAACTTTTCCGCTACTCGGATATCCTCACCCTGCACGTTCCACTGATGCCTTCGACCTATCATCTGATTGATGCGGCGGCACTCTCGACCATGAAGGACGGGGTCTTCCTCATCAATACGAGCCGAGGCGGTCTCATCGACACGCGTGCGGCCGTCGATGCGCTTAAGAATCGCAAGATCGGCTTTCTGGCCATCGACGTTTACGAGGAGGAGGCTTCGCTCTTCTTCGAGAATCGCTCCTCGGACATCATCGCCGACGACACCTTCGCGCGACTCCTGACCTTCCCTAATGTGATCGTCACGGGTCATCAGGCCTTTCTGACGGATCACGCCCTGCGCAATATCGTGGAGACGACTTTCCAGAGCCTGAAGGAATTCGCCGGCGGGAAGCCGCTTACCCATTCCGTCCCAGCTCCTTCGCTGGAATGATGATGAAGCTGACCGCTTCGGCCGCTTGCTTGGTGCTCTTGCTGACCGGGTGCGCTGAGACTCGGATCAGGGCGGACCTGACGCTGATTAACGGGGCCGAGCCCGAGACGCTGGATCCCGCCCTCATCACGGGACAGCCCGAAGGCAGGATCGTGAACGCCCTTTTCGAGGGGCTTCTTCGCTTTGATCGATTTGGTCGGAGTGGTCCAGGGGTCGCCTCCTCATGGGAGATTTCCCCAGATGGCCTGATCTACACCTTCCATCTCCGTGGAGACGCACGCTGGAGCGATGGAAAGCCGGTGACGGCGGGAGACTTCCTCACCTCATGGCAGCGCACCCTCGAGCCCGAGACGGCTGCTGCCTACAGCTATCAGCTTTTCCCCGTGATCGGGGCCGAGGAGTTCGCCAACGGGAAGACCAAGGATTTCTCCACCGTCGGCGTCAAAGCCCCCAATGATAGCACCCTCGTTGTTCATCTGGCGCATGCCACTCCTTACTTCCTCGATCTCTGCGCCCTGCCTCCTCTCTATCCGGTGAGGACTGACCTCATTGCCGCTTACGGGGACGACTGGGTGAAGCCGGGAAAGTTTGTGGGCAACGGTGCTTACCTCTTGGAGTCTTGGCGCATCAACGACTCGATTTGTTTATCAAAAAACCCCTCCTTCTGGGATCGTGCCAATGTCCGCTTGGAGACGGTCGATGTCCTGCCGATCAGCAAGGCGAATGTCGCCTACAACTTCTACGCAGCCGGACAGGCTGATCTCATTATGGACAAGGGTCTCGCACCTCCCTCGCTCCTAGATGCGCTGAAGCAGAGGCCCGATTTTCATGCCGCTCCCTTCCTCGGTTCCTACTTCCTGCGGTTCAACTGTTCCAAGCCCCCGTTCTCCGATCCCCGTGTCCGCAAAGCCTTCTCGATGGCACTCGACCGAAAGCGGATCACCGACAAGATCACGCGGGCAGGGGAGCAGGACGCCCTGAGCTTCGTTCCGCCCGGACTCCCGGGGTATCAACCGCCGGAGGGACTTCCCGAGAATGCTGCGGAAGCACGCCGTTTGCTTTCCGAGGCGGGTTATCCGGGGGGCAAGGGATTTCCCCTGACGAGCTATCTCTACAGCGAGGGAGAACTCAACGAGGGGGTGGCCGTCGAACTCCAGTCGATGTGGAGCGAGGTGCTGGGCGTGCATATCCAACTCGCCCGTCAGGAATGGAAGGTTTACCTCAACTCGCTCGGCTCCCTCGACTTCGGGATCGCCCGCTCCAGTTGGGTGGGGGATTACCCTGATCCCAACACCTTCCTCGATCTATTCCTCTCCGGCGGCGGGAACAACCGCACGGGCTGGGCCGATCCGGCCTATGACCGAATGATCGCTACAGCGGCAGGCGAGGGAAATTCAGCTTCACGACTCGCCCTCCTCCGTTCGGCCGAGCATTACCTAGTAAGGGATCAGGCGCCGATCGCCCCGCTCTTCTTCTATGTCGGGATCCAACTTTACGACGGTCAGAAATTCGGAGGCATTGAGGCGAATGTCCTCGACGAACATCCGATTCGGGAGATCTTCCGAAAGAATCCATGACACGACTCTTTTCCATCCAAGGATGCACCGCGCTGGTGACTGGAGCCACCGCTGGACTCGGTGCCGAGTTTGCTCGCCAACTTGCCCCTAGAGCCCGGCAACTCATCCTTGTCGGTCGCCGCAAGGAACGCCTGAGCTCCCTGGCGGAATCGCTCAAAAAGGATTTCCCAAAACTCTCCATCGAATCGATTCCCGCGGATCTTTCCCTCCTGGAGGAGCGTGAGCGTCTCGCCTCCCACATCGTCCGCTCAGAGATTCCTCTCAACCTACTTATCAACAACGCCGGATTGGGGGATCTCGGCCCCTTCGACACTGCGGACTGGAAGCTTCTGGAGCCGATGCTCTCGGTGAATGTCACAGCACTCACGCACCTGACACACCTCCTTCTCCCGATGCTCCAGGCGCACACTCCCTCGGCTATTCTCAATGTCAGTTCCATCGCCGGCTTCTTTCCCCTGCCCGAGATGGCCGTCTATGCGGCGACCAAGTCCTATGTGACGAGCTTTAGCGAGGCGCTCCGTATGGAGCTTGCCCCGCACGGAGTATCCGTGACGGCTCTCTGCCCCGGGCCTGTGCCGACCGAGTTTTTTGAGGTGGCCAGTCGTGAGGGAAAGCCCATCCGGGCGATGGACCGCTCTCATCCGGCCTTTGCAGCGACTCCCGAGTTGGTCGTGCGTGAGGCCCTTGCCGGACTAGAGCGTAACCGTCCCGGAGTGATTCCGAATGCTCTGCTAGCGTTCGTCGTTCGTGCCGTGCGTCTGCTGCCCTTTCCCGCGATTCGGGAGGCGATCCGTCTGGGAGCCGGGCCCAAGAAGCCGGCAAAGGACTGATCTCTTTTGCTACTCCGAGTACGGCGAGGCCCATGCGGGAATCGCCGCACCATAGGCAGGCGTGGAACCGGATTTGGAACCATTGACGGGACTCGGGAAGTTGGACCACATGAGAGTTAGTCTTTGAGGGTTGTTTTGGTTTCTAGTGGGTTGTTGTTGGGTTGTCCATCTCCGGCGTAG
>RFPR01000039.1 GCA_009928265.1 Pseudomonadota bacterium
TAGGGGATGGTCCAGCTCCGGGAATCCTTGATCAGCACGGCGTCTGCACCGACACGGCGCGCATTGTACTGGATCGCGCGCATCATGAAGGGATATCCGAGATCGGACTGGAAGCTGAAACGGCCGATCTCCGCGTAGGGCCGCGAGGGAGGCTGGTTCATCACCGGGATGACGGCATCCTTGGGCTTGGGCGGGTAGACGATATTCGTCGAGGGCGTGTAGAAAACAGCCGTCGATTTCACGCTGACACACCCGGGCAGCAGGAAGAGCGCCAAGAGGGCCGTAATCAGGGAGAGCCGTTTCACGGCCCTATCCTTCCACAGGTTTTCCGCCGAGACAACCTGTGGGAGAACCGATTCCCATGAGTGGTTCCTATGAGTGGCTGTGTCGTTCACTAAAAATCTTTGAACATTTCCCATCCACCGGCAGTCTGATTCTGTCCACCACCTGTCTACGACAGGCGGATTCCATCCAAACCAAAAACCCTCATCCCCAAGACAAGTCATGAAAAACACCTCCCTTCTTCGTCACGCCCTGACAGCCATCCTGATTGCCGCGGCGACCTTTGCCATCTCCACTGCCAGCGCCGAGTGCGGCGGATGCGGAGGCAAGAAGAATTCCCCCGCACCTTCCCCATCCCCGAGCCCGGCGAAGTAATTTCAGTCCTTTTGTCATCCCTGGGTCGGGGGGCCCGGGGTGGCAGCCACTGCGCGGGAGCGGCGAGTTTCGCCCTTCCGCGCAGTATTTAGGGGGAGCAGCATACCATCAATCGGGACGCTGTATTCCCGATGATGGGATGGCCATGGGCGAAGAGAAGCACCTGAGGTTTTAGTGCTTTCAAGGCCGCAAGTGAACGCAGCGACTGCTTCTTGTTCTCGCGGTATTTTTCGGGGAGCAACCTCAACCCCTCGGGCTCAAGATTGATGAGGGCATCGCCAAAAATCAGCACACCCTCGTGAAGAAAGGCAGTCTCCCCGGGGCCAAATCCGGGCAAGGCAATCGATTCCATACCGGCCACCATGTCACCCGATCGGAATCGTTGATCGGCGGTGATGTCATTGCCGGCATTTTCTGGCGCAAAGATCGGAATCCCAAAGCGCTTGGCCAGTGCCAGACTTTCCCGCTGATGGTTGCCGCTGGTAAGCACGACGGCCGAGGGAGCGGAAAACGACTCCGCCACAAGATCCTTTAGGGCCGCATCAGCCAAGGGGATCGGATCAATGAAGATCAATCCCGCCGGGGTGACGATCGCCGTCGAGGCACAATCACACTTCACCTCTGGTTCATACCCCTGCCAGTGGAAGAGCCCCGCGCGGACCGTGGAGTATTCGGGAACCGCTTTCATCGGTTCCGCTTTGATGCCAAAACGGCCTCGATTTTGCCCAGCGGCAGACAGTTCACAACGTCAGCTTTGGTGAGCCATCCCTTGCGGGCGATGCCGACTCCGTAAATCAGATCCTGGAGGCCGAAGGTCGTATGGGCATCCGGGTTGATCGAGCACTTCACCCCCTTCTCCTTTGCTAGAGGCCACCAGCGCCAATCCATATCAAGGCGCCAAGGGCTGGCATTGATCTCGATGATCGTACCCGTCTCGGCAGCCGCCTCGATGACGGCCGGGATATTGACCGGATAGGCATCGCGAGAGAGGAGCAGGCGTCCCGTCAGGTGGCCCATCATCGTGACATGAGGATTGCGGATCGCACGGATGATCCGCTCGGTCATCGTCTTTTCATCCGCCGTGAAGCCGGAGTGAACCGAAGCCACCACATAGTCTAGCGTGGAAAGCACCTCATCAGGAAAGTCGAGATCACCCTCCTTGAGGATATCGCACTCCGTTCCTGCAAAGAGCCGGAAGCCTGCCTCTTGGAATTCCTTGGAGGCGTTGAGTTCACGGATCTCGGCCACCTGCTCTGCAAGCCTTGCGGCATCGAGCCCCCGTGCCTGAAAGGAGCTTTTGCTGTGGTCGGCAATGCCCAAGTATTCAAGTCCAAGATCGATCGCCGCTCGGGCCATCTCGATCAGTGAATTCTTCCCGTCGCTCGCTGTCGTGTGGCAGTGGAAGGTTCCCCTCAGATTGCTCCACTCGATCAGTTCGGGCAGGTCACCCGCCTCGGCCGCCGCGATCTCTCCCTTGTCCTCCCGCAGCTCGGGCGGAATGAAATCAAGGCCCAGCGACTTGTAGAGCTCCTTCTCGTCTTGGATCAGTGGCGGCTGTTCAGCCCCCTCAGCGACCGTGAATCGATACTCGTTAAGCGACCATCCCCGATCCAGCGCACGGCTGCGGAGGCGGATATTGTGTTCCTTGCTTCCGGTGAAATAGACGAGCGCAAAGGGGAACTCATCGGGCTTTACCACCCGAAGATCGCACTGGACACCATCCTGGAGACGGACGCTCGACTTGGTCGGACCATGGACAATCACCTCCTCGACCAGCGGATGATGGATGAAAAATTCCGAGACCTCCTCGGGTTGCTTGGAGGAGACCAGGATATCAAGATCACCGATCGTCTCCTTGCGGCGGCGGAAGCTCCCCCCCTCGCTGATCTGGCCGACAGCCTCATGGGCACGGAGATCGGAAAGCAGCTGCTCGGCCAGCACGGCCACCACGTTAATCCTGAAGCGCCCGGCATGCTTGCGGTGATCCTCGATCGCTTTCAGCAACTTGGTCTGGGTCTTCACGCCGAATCCGGCAAGTTCCGCCGCCTTTCCCTCGTTGCAGACCCGCTCTAGATCCTCCACGGAAGAGACGCCGAGTTGATCATGCAGCGCCTTGATCTTCTTGGCGCCAAGGCCTTGCAGCTCGAACAGCTCGAAAATCCCCTCGGGAAAGGAGCTTTTTAGCTCATCATAGTATTCCAGTCGACCAGTGCTCACGAGTTCGGTGACCTTCTCGGTGATGGCCTTGCCGATTCCCTCGATCTGCCCGAGTCGTTCCTCGGAGACGATTTTCTCGATCGGCTCGCTTAGCGACTCCAACGCACGGGCGGCATTCGTGTAAGCCCTAATCTTGAAGGGATTCTCACCCTTCAGTTCCAGCAACTGGGCAATGTGCTCGAGGATTTCGCCGACGGATTCCGAGGTCTCGCTCATGGTCTTGGTTCCTCTATTACGAAGCCGTCGAGATCTCCCATCAATGCAATTCGGTAACAACTTCGTCACATTCCCCCCTGATTATTGACATCAGCCGCAGCAGCCTTCTTGATGGCCAACCCTGACCCCCGCAGGCCTTTTCCGATGAGAATTTGCCTTGTGGCTATCTGTTTATTGTTTGCCGGCTTCTCCAAATCCTGGGGGAGGCAATCCTTGCTGACCGAGATAACAGAGGGGCGATCTGCCGACATTCACAGCGATGTTTTTCGAGCCGACACCACCCGCCGCTATGAGGTCAAGGCGTGCAAGGGCCATGCGGTGACGATCTCTGCTTGGGTCTGGCTCACCACCTCTCAAAGCAGCTTTTTTGCGGCAAACGATGCCTTTTTTTATGGTCTGATTTTCGGGTTGGAATGTTCCAAAGCGAGTGCCGAGCAACGGCTGATGACTTGTTTCGGAACCGCAAAGGCATGGGAGAAAACGGGGGGCGTCGTGGATTGTCCGAGTGGTTGCTGGAATCATCTGGTTGCAACCATCGAGCCAACGGGGCGCGTCACCGAATATCTCAATGGGCAACAGGTTGTTTCGACCAGTACGGGAAAACAGATTGAGATCGTGCCCGGAACCATCCTATCGGTGATGTTCGGCAGTGAAGCTTCCACCGCCGGAATGCCAGCCGACACTGAACTCGGGCGCCTTGGAGGATTTGAAGTTTATGATTCCGCAATGAGTCCCGTTGAGGTGAATGCCCTTTACCTGGCCGGGCATGAGCATCAGGGACAGCCGATAAAGTCTTTATCTCCGATGGCTGCAGGAGTCGGCTTGGTTCTTGGACTCGTAGTGCTTGCTTTTTCCCTAAGGGACCGTGCCAAAAAACCCTTAACCACGCCTTCCATTACTATTCAGCCACGCGTGCGCACCATCAGTCCGTACTAAACCACACGCAGAGGTTCACCGGTGCTTTTCAGCGTGGACAAGGTGCTCGTTCCAGTTGGCTGTGTAGCGTGCGGCGAGTTCGGGTGCATGGAGGATGAGGAGGACATTCTCGGCATTGCCCGATTCTGCTGCCTTGGTGAAGTTGAAGCTGCCGGTGATGACCTCCTGATCATCGATCACCATGACCTTGTTGTGGGCGATCTTATGGGCCGCATCGATGAAGTTGGGGATCCCCTCGTTAACCAGATACGTTGCGCCGGAATACCGTTCCGTTCGCTGGCTTTTGTCCAGAATCACCCGGACATTGACGCCGCGATGCTTGGCATCGACCAGCGCCTTCGCGATGGGAACGGAAGTGAAACTGTAGGCTTGGACCAAAATGGTTTTCTTGGCGGCATTCAGGGCATCCACCACGGCCTGGGTGCACCCACCGTTGGGGCTGAAAAATGCCTTCAGGTCCTGCGGTCCCTGCTGTGCACAAAGAATGGAGGGTGCCAACGAGAGAAGAAGAAAAAGCCGTCTTACCATGCTTGGAGGATCTGACCGCTTTTCTTGATTCCACACAAGGCCGGGCACCCGATCATCCACCCTTAAGGCTTTACCTCAGCGGCTTCCACAGAGAGGATTCAGGGCTCTTTATGCGAACGATCGGCATCGGATTGGCCGGCTTCGGCACCGTTGGTGCCGGGGTCTATGAAAATCTGGAACGCCACCGCGACCTCATCGCGGAGCGTTCCGGATACGTCTTTGATGTGCGCCGGATCGTCGTGCGCGATCCGAAGAAGCAGCGCGATGTCGCGGCTCCGGCCGGACTCTTTTCCAACCGTTGGCAGGATCTACTCGAGGATCCCGAGATCAAGGTGGTGGTCGAGCTGATCGGCGGGACGACGGAGGCCTTTGACCTGACGGTCGCGGCCATCAAGTCGGGATGCATCGTCGTGACCGGCAATAAGGCTCTGCTTGCCGAGCGAGGGGCGGAGATCTTTGCCCTCGCCTGTGAACACAAGGTTCCCGTCTTCTTTGAGGCCGCTGTGGCAGGAGGCATCCCTATCATCCAGTCCCTGCGAGATGCCTTCGTCGGAAACCGCATCGAGTCGGTCCACGGCATCCTCAACGGAACGAGCAATTACATCCTCACCCGCATGCAAGAGGCTGGTCTCGATTATCCCGAGGCCCTTGCTGAGGCGGTGAAACTCGGCTACGCCGAGGCCGACCCGACCCTCGATATTAACGGCTGGGATGCGGGGCATAAAGCCATCATCTTGGCAGCGCTTGCCTATGGCTTCTGGGTTGATCCCGCAACGATCCGCGTCGAGGGAATCGACCGAGTCAGCGCGGCCGACATTCATTTCGCCAAGAGCCTCGGCTATTGCATCAAACTCCTCGGTTCGATCCGCGAGAAAGAAGGCAAAGTCGAGGTCGGCGTTGCCCCAACGCTCATTCCACAGGGAAATGTCCTTGCCTCGGTCAACGGCGTCTTCAATGCCGTTGCCGTCCGCGGCGATCTGGTCGGCGACAGCCTTTTCTACGGACGCGGTGCGGGTCGTGGCCCGACGGCCACCTCCGTCATCGGCGATCTCGTCGAGGCGGCCCATGTGCTCGACGCCCCGCGCAAGACCTTTGGTTTCTCCTCCCACAGCCTTTACGGCAGCAGCCGTCCTGCGAGCGAGATCGTCGGCTCCTACTACCTGCGTCTCTCGGTCGATGACAAACCGGGTGTCCTGGCCCGCATCGCCGGAGTCCTGGGCGAGGCCGGCATCGGGATCTCTTCCGTGGTTCAGCCGGAATCGATCGCCGGGGTAGAGACCCCGCTGGTGCTGATGATCCACGAGGCCGCCTACGGCGCGATGCTTTCTGCTCTGGCAACGATCACAGCCCTCGACTGCGTTAAGGGAGAGCCCGTCCTGTTCAACGTGGAGACCTTCTCCTGATTTTCCAACCGATGAAGCAACCTTTCAACGACTGTGGCGTGATCGCCCGCTACCGCGAGTTTCTTCCCGTCACCGACGCGACCCCTGTCATCTCTCTAAGCGAGGGTTCCACTCCCCTGATCCACTCGCCGAAGCTGAGCGCCATCACCGGCGGCGAGGTCTACGTGAAATACGAGGGCCTGAATCCCACCGGCTCGTTCAAGGACCGCGGCATGACCATGGCGATCTCTAAGGCCGCCGAGGAGGGAGCCCACACCGTGCTCTGCGCCTCCACGGGGAACACCTCTGCTGCCGCCGCCGCCTACGCTGCGCGCGCCGGGATGAAATGTGCCGTGCTTCTCCCAGCCGGACGTATCGCCGGCGGCAAGATGGTCCAGGCCTACATCTACGGGGCCGCCGTCATCGCGATCCGCGGCAATTTCGACGACGCCCTCCGACTCGTTCGCGAACTGGGCGAGACCGGCGACTTCGCCATCGTTAACTCGATCAATCCCTACCGTATCGAGGGACAGAAGACCGCCGCCTTCGAGATCATCGAGGAGCTCGGCAATGCCCCCGACATCCACATTCTCCCCGTCGGCAATGCCGGCAACATCATCGCTTACTGGAAGGGGTACAAGGAGTTCAAGGAACTCGGCCGCAGCGCAAAGCTGCCGAAGATGCTCGGTGTGCAGGCTGCCGGAGCCGCACCCCTCTACCACGACACCCCGATGAACAATCCCGAGACCGTGGCCACGGCCATCCGGATTGGTCGTCCCGCCAGCTGGGATGGCGCCAAGGCGGCTGTCTCCGAATCGGGCGGATGCTTCGAGATCGTCGAGGATTCCGAGATTCTGGCTGCCCAGAAGTGGCTCGCCTCCAACGAGGGAATCTTCGTCGAGCCGGCTAGCGCCGCACCTGTGGCCGCCCTCTTCAAATGCTTCAACCGCAGCGGAAAAACAACGCAGTGCGACTGCTGCCCCTTCCGCCAGATCCAACCCGGCGCCAAGGTGGTCCTCACCGTCACCGGTCATGGACTCAAGGATCCCGACACGGCCAAGCACGCCGTCACCGCTCCGATCGAGACCGATGCGACGGCCCAAGCCGTCCGCGAAGCCCTTGCAGGAATCAGCAACTGATCCCCATGGCATTGATTGTCCAGAAATACGGTGGCACCTCGGTCGGCAATCCCGAGAGGATCCGAAATGTCGCCAAGCGGCTGCTTGAAACCCAGCGCGAGGGTAACTCCGTCGTGGCCATCGTTTCGGCGATGTCTGGCGTCACCGATTCCTTGATCAAGCTGGCAAAGGAGGTCTCCCAAAAGCCGACCGAGCGCGAGATGGACGTGCTTCTTTCCACGGGTGAACAGACCACGATGGCGCTGGCTGCCATGGCGATTCAGGCGATGGGCGGCAAGGCTGTCTCGCTCACCGGCGCCCAGGCGGGAATCGTCACCAACGGCATCCACACCAAGGCCAAGATCAGCAACATCACCCCGGATCAGATCCGGAAACACCTCGATCGCGGCGAAATTGTCATCATCGCGGGTTTCCAAGGTGAAACCGAAGAAGGGGACATCACCACCCTTGGGCGTGGAGGATCCGATCTCACAGCCATCGCCGTGGCCTCGGCCATTGGAGCGGACATCTGCCAGATCTTCACCGATGTCGACGGGGTCTATACCTGCGATCCCCGGATCGTTCCCACGGCCAAAAAAATCCAGGAGATCTCCTACGACGAAATGCTGGAAATGGCCTCGAGCGGCTCCAAGGTCATGCAGTCCCGCTCCGTCGAGTTCGCCAAGAAATTCGGAGTGATTTTCGAGGTCCGTAGCAGCTTCAACAACAACCCAGGAACCATCGTGAAAGAAGAAACCGCAGGAATGGAACAGGTCGTCGTGCGCGGCGTCAGCGTCGAGCGCAACCAGGCCAAGGTCACCGTCGCCCATGTCCCAGACAAGCCGGGATGCGCAGCACGGCTCTTCACCGCACTCGCGGATGCCCACGTCATGGTGGACGTCATCGTCCAGAATGTCTCGGAGAGCGGATCGACAGACATTTCCTTCACGATGAACCGCGACGAACTCGACAAGATTGGCGATCTCGTGGACCGCGTGGCCGCCGAGATCGGCGCCGGCAATGTCACCAAACAGGGTGGCATCGCCAAGCTCAGCGTCGTAGGCATCGGCATGCGCACCCACTCGGGTGTGGCCGCGAAGCTCTTCGAGGCCCTCGCCAAAGGCGGCATCAACATCCAGATGATCTCCACCTCGGAGATCAAGATCGCCGTCATCCTCGACGAGGAGAAGATCGCCGACGCCGCGAAACTCGCGCACACGGCCTTTGGATTGGACGACGACGCGTAAAAGGGCAAGGGGGTATACCGTCTTTCCTGTTACGCAGGCAGAATCGGACTGCCTTACTTATGAACGCCCTAAATTTGGGACGGCAAGACTAAGTCTAAAGTTTTATCCTTACTCAAGGATCTCCACGGCAACCTTTTTGCCGTGTTTCTCCGCAGAGGCCATTGCCAGATCGCGGATGGCTTTGATGGTCGCGCCCCCTTTTCCGATTAGTCGGCCCACATCACCTTGGCGCAGGGAAAGAAGGTAGGTGGTCTTGCCACCTTCCTCGCGGGGGTTGATCACCACCTCGTCGGGAAACTCAACGAGCTTCTGCACCACATAGCGCAGAAACTCGTCCGTCTCCGTCATGATCAGGCGGCGGCGCCGGATGCTTTACGAGCCTTATTGATAAAGCTCATGACCGTCTGCGAGGCGCGGGCGCCAACGCTGAGCCAATACTCGGCGCGTGTCAGATCGATCTTGTAGTTGTCACCGGCCTGCTTCGGATCGTAGTGACCAATGAGCTCGATGAACTTACCGTCACGCGGGCTGCGCTGATCGGCCACCGCGATGCGGTAAAAGGGATGGTTGCGGGCGCCTTCGCGGCGAAGTCGGATTGCTACTGCCATGGGAGTCGGGTCGGTAAGGAGTTATTTGGGGCGAGGCCTGGCGCTCCGCCGGAAGCGAAACGGGACATCATTTTTTTCATTTTCCCGGTGTTCTTGGCCAGTTTTTTCATCTGGCTGAACCTCAGGATCAGGTTGTTGACCTCGGTGACGGAATTTCCACTGCCGCGGGCGATTCGCTGGCGACGGCGCGCGTTGAGGATCTCGGGGCGCTTCCGTTCGCCGGGCGTCATCGAGAGGATGATCGCTTCGGTCCGCTGCAGCTCGTTTCCGTTCACTGCGGGACTAGGGAGGTTAGACATCCCGGGGATCATGCCAAGCAGATTTTCAAGGGGGCCCATCCGCTTGATCATCCGGAGCTGGGTCAGAAAGTCCTCCAGATCGAAGGAGGCGTTCTTCATTTTGGCCTCGAGACGGCCCATTTCCTCCATCTCGACCGCCTCGGCGGCCTTTTCCACAAGGCCAACAATGTCTCCCATCCCCAGGATACGGGATGCAAGTCGTTCCGGGTAAAAGGGTTCGAACTGATCGACCTTCTCGCCAACACCGGCGAATTTGATGGGCCGCCCGGTCACCGATCTGAGGGAAAGGGCGGCGCCGCCTCGGGCATCGCCGTCGAGCTTGGTCAAAACCAACCCTGTCAGACCCAGAGCGGCATGGAACTTCTCAGCCACGCTGACCGCTTGCTGGCCGGTGGCCGCATCGCAGACGAGCAGAATCTCCTGGGGGCGGATCAGCTCCTTCAAACAGACGAGTTCCCCGACAAGGTCATCATCGATCTCTCGCCGGCCAGCCGTGTCGTAGATCTCGACATTCCCCCCCTGCCTCTCACACCAATCGAGTCCCTGTCGGGCGGCTGTGAGGACATCCTTCTCAGTGGGGTCAGGGCGGAAGACCGGTACCTCGATCTGCTCGCCGAGGGTCGCGAGTTGCTCGATGGCCGCGGGGCGGACCAGATCAAGAGCAACGAGGATAGGGGTGCGGGGCGCCTCCCCCTTCATCGTGCTGAAGAGGCCGGGGTTCTTGAGCAGGCGGGCGAGCTTGGCCGAGGAGGTGGTCTTACCGGCGCCGTTGAGACCGACCATCAGGATACGGGTCGGCTTGCCGTGATTGATCGGTTCATTGTCGCCGCCGAGGAGCGTGGTCAGTTCGTCCTGGAAGATTTTGACGATCTGCTGGCCCGGCGTGACGCTCTTAAGCACCTCCTCACCTAGAGAACGCTCCTTGACCTTGGCAATGAACTCCTTGGCGACGGTGAAGTGGACGTCGGCGTCGAGCAGGGCTAACCGCACCTCACGCAGGGCATCGGAGATGTTTGCCTCGGAGAGCCGTCCGTGACCACGAAGGTTCTTGAAGGTCTGCTGAAGCTTGTCGGAAAGATTGGAGAACATGCGTGGCGGGTAAAAAGTGAAAGGTGCGAAAGCGAGAAGGTGAAGACAGCTGCTTACGGCAAGAGCTCCTGCTGGGCGTCGACCGCTCGGTTCTTGGGAGTGGGCAATCCGATCTTCGCGTAGGCCTTGGGCATGGCAACGCGGCCTTGCGGGGTGCGTGAAACATAACCCTGCATGATCAGGTAGGGTTCGTGGACATCCTCGAGTGTGCCCGGTTCCTCTCCCACGGCGACGGCCAGGGAGTTCAGCCCGACGGGGCCGCCACCGAACTTGTGAATGAGTGACTCGATGATGCGTTTGTCCATCTCGTCGAATCCGTCAGCGTCGATGTCGAGCATCTCCAGGGCGCGAGAGGCCGATTCCTTGTCGACGATCCCGCCGGCACGGACCTGCGCGTAATCGCGGACCCAGCGCAGAAGATTATTGGCAATTCGGGGGGTGCCGCGCGACCGGCGTGCGACTTCCAGTGCCCCCTCGGCATCGATGGTCATGCCGAGTAAGCCGCCGGTACGCAGAACGATCTTCCTCAATTCCTCGGCCTCGTAGTAGTCGAGGCGGCAAGTCATCCCAAAGCGGGATCGAAGCGGTGAGCTGATCATGCCGGCCCGCGTAGTAGCGCCGATCAGGGTGAAGCGGGCCAGATTGAGGCGCACGCTTCGAGCGTTGGGCCCCTGATCGATCATGATATCGACACGGAAGTCCTCCATCGCCGGGTAGAGATACTCCTCAATAGCGGGTTGTAGGCGGTGGATCTCGTCGATGAAGAGGACTCCGCCGCGCGGCATCGTTGTGAGGAGACCGGCAAGATCACCCGCCTTCTCGATCGTCGGACCGCTGGTCGTGCGGACCTCGGCACCCATGGCATTTCCGAGGATGTAGGCGAGGGTCGTCTTACCAAGACCGGGAGGACCGCTCAGCAGGATGTGCTGAAGCGGTTCGTCGCGCTGGCGGGCCGCCTCGACCAGAAGCATCAGGCGCTCGATCGTCTTGGGCTGGCCGCAGAACTCCTCAAACATCGGCGGCCGCAGCGACACATCGAACGGCGTGTCGGGAGCCTCGGGGTCGATGGAGAAATCCTCGGAGTTCATGATAAGGCCTCCTCGAATGCAGAAAGACCGGCACGGATTCCCTCGGGATCCCGCAGGAGAGATGTGCCGACCAATGCGGCGTGGAATTTCTCCGCAACGGAGGCGACATTCCCGGCATCAAGGCCGCTCTCAGCGACGCGGATTACGCCCTCTGGCAGACGATCGACCAGATCAAAGGTATCGAGGCGGATGCTAAAATCCTTCTCGGAGGAACCGGCGCCACCTACAGCTGCGAATCCGGCGGACTCCTCCGGCGCCTTGAACCGGCGGCTATTGATCCCCACGATCCGGGCCTGTGCCGGCAGGGCTGAGACCTCCTCTTCGTCATGGACCTCAAAGAGGGATTCCATGCCGAGTTCGAGGGCCAGTTCGTGAAATCCTTTGAGTCGTGCCGTGTCGAGGACACTCGCCATCAGCAGGATC
The DNA here is from genome assembly GCA_009928265.1 of Pseudomonadota bacterium. Taxonomy (GTDB): domain Bacteria; phylum Verrucomicrobiota; class Verrucomicrobiia; order Chthoniobacterales; family UBA6821; genus UBA6821. The sequence continues at coordinate 11,809 of RFPR01000039.1, forward strand.
GCATCCGCCCCGAAGGCCCGGGCCTCACGCACCTGGTATTCCTCCAGGATGAAATCTTTCCGAAGGACCGGCTTGGAAACCAGGGATCGGATCTCCTGCAACCGCTCCATGCTCCCGCCGAAATGCCGTTCATTGGTGAGGACTGAGATCGCTTTCACGGCGCTGCTCTCCTCGTAGGCATGCGGAGCCTCCGCGACATTCTCGGCGCGCATCGTCCCCACGCTCGGCGAGCAGGCCTTGATCTCGGCGATTAGGCCAAAGGAAGACTCAAGTACTGCATCCAGACGCCGCACTGGCGGTGCATCGGCGATCATGGCGCGCAGATCCGCGAGGGAGCGAAGGCGCTTCGCCCCGTCGATTTCCACGCGGACATCTGCAAGAATCCGGTCGAGGATCGTGGGAGAGGAGGAAGCCATGGGAGTTCAGTTCTACCGCTTCACTCCCCGCGACTCAAAGATTCTCTGATCCAAGATACGTAGGGGGCCCACACAGAGGAGGGTTCCACCTCGACGATTTCCGGAACCTCATAAGGGTGGAGTTCGGCAAGGCGGGCCATGCAAGGGTAGGCAGATTCAGGGGAAGTCTTCAGGACGACCTGCACCTCGGCGGATTCCTTGATCTCGCCCTCCCACCGATAGATCGAGCGAACTCCAGGAATAATGCTGCCACAAGCGATGAATTTCTCGTTGAGGAGAGTGCGGATCACGGAGGAAGCGGTAACCTCGTCGGCAAAAGTGCTCAGGATCAGGCGCGCTTGATGCAGCTCGTTCACTGGACGAGTGAAACGGATGCCGAGGGTGCTATCAAGGACTGCCGACTCTCCGGTTTGCCCAAACACCACGGCGGCGATACGCTCTCAACTTGCCAGCAAGATCACCCGATGAACGGTCCCCATTCCCCACAAGCCGCCCTTCAGGCGAAGCTCCGGGAAGTGCCGCATCAACCCGGCGTCTACCTGATCCGGGATCGCTTCGCTAAAATTATCTACGTGGGCAAGGCCCGCGACCTCCGGCGCAGGCTCTCCAATTACTTCACCCCTTCGAGCCGACGAAGAGCCGAGATCAAGACCCGTGCCTTGATCGACAGCGCGGCGGACTACGAGTGGCACACGGTGCGGAGCGATGCGGAAGCGATCCTGTTCGAGGGAAAGCTCATCAAGGAGTGGAGGCCCAAGTACAACGTCAGCTTCCGCGATGACAAACGCTTCCCCCTCGTGCGCGTCAACCTCTCCGACCCGATGCCCCGTTTCGAGATGACGCGCCTGCGCCGCGAGGATGGCGCGCGCTACTTCGGTCCGTTTGCCAACGCGATCGCTCTCCGCAGCACCGTGCAGGCGCTGCGCAAGCAGTTCGGGATCCGCCCCTGCCGTCATCTCGAGCCGGGAGAGCGCGAGTTCAAACACTGCCTCGACCATGCTATCAAGAATTGCTCCGCTCCCTGTGTCAGGCGCATTAGCATCGAAGACTACCGCCGCCGCATGGAGGAGGCCTGCGCAGTGCTCGAGGGTAAGTCCCGCGAGATGACCGAAACCCTCGAAGCCGAGATGGAGAAAGCGGCCGAGCGGCTCGATTTCGAGAAGGCCGCTTCCCTCCGCGACTTGCTGAATGACCTCCGCGAGACCAGCAAACCGATGCGGCGCTTCACGAGAAAATCACTCCCGAGCGGCATCCGGCCCGCGGAGGATCTTGCGGAACTTCGCGATGCCCTGGGATTGCCACGGATTCCGGCGTCCATGGAGTGCTTTGATATTTCGAATATCTCCGACAACCACATCGTCGCCTCGATGGTCCGCTTCCGCGAAGGGGTTCCAGACCGGGAGAACTATCGTCGCTACCGGATCACCTCGACAAAGGGCCAAGATGACTTCGCCAGCATGGCCGAGGTCATCAGGCGGCGCTACAGCCGTCTCCTTCGACAGGCGGCGGCCCGCTATCCCGAACTGGCGGAATCACAGGAACCTCCATCCGAGGCACTGGATCATGCCGCATCCGGATCCAATCCCCTGCCCGATCTAATCATCGTGGACGGAGGGAAAGGCCAGCTCGGCATGGCCTGCCGGGAGCTTCAAGCCCTCGGACTGCACGATCAGCCGGTCATCGGACTGGCCAAGGAATTCGAGGAAATCTACCGCCCGGGGGAATCCGTTCCCCTCAGGCTCGACAAGGATTCAGGGGCGCTGCGCCTACTTCAGCGGATCCGGGACGAGGCCCACCGCGTCGCCAACGGCTACAACGAACTCCTGCTCCGGCGGCGCATCTCGGAGAGCCAGCTCGACGAAATCCCCGGGGTCAGCGATGCGCGGAAAAAAACGCTCCTCAAACAATTCGGAAGCATTGCCCGCATCCGTCGCGCAACGCCTGAAAGTCTCTCGGAACTACCGGGGATCAGCAGGGAGACAGCTCTCCGGATTCTGGAAAAGCTCACCTCTAGAAAAACCTTAAGCCCCTGATTGAGCTGCTAGTTCTCCTTGAGGAGCACCGTGGCCGCCTTCTGCTTTGCTTCAAGCAGATTCATCCCCTCCGTATGGTAAAGGCGCTCATACATCCTGCGCAGATCGTGATTGCTCGTCCTGACAATCTCGGAGGCAGTCAGATGCGGATAAACAGGCCTCAGATCGGACAGAATCTTTTGGATCTGCGGATCTTTTCTCGGGTCGGGCGTCGCTTTCGGAGTCGCGGTGGATGATGCCTTAGGTTTTGCCTCAAGAGTTGAGGAAAGAAGACCCAGCACCATTAGTGCGGAGAGAACCTTGCTAAAAAGCTTCATGTTGGACGCTTTAAAAACAGCGGATGGGGAGGGATTATCCCTTGCCTGTGGCAAGGGCTCTGGAGAATGGCTTTGCGATAATCTCGTGCCGCTCATCGCGGCATACCAGTCGAACCGTGGTTCTCATCCCTACAAAGGTCTCAAGTTTGTATTAAACCAGCGGATGGGGAGGGATTCGAACCCTCGTTACCGATAAAGGTAAACACGCTTTCCAAGCGTGCGCGATCGACCACTCTGCCACCCATCCTGAGCTGGATTGGGGAATGTAGTGGGAAGATCCGCGGTGTGCAAGGACTGTCGTTCTTGCCATGACCATGAAAACAGGTAGGTTTTTGAGTCGTTCAAGCCGCTTTAGCTCAGTCGGTAGAGCATCTCATTCGTAATGAGAGGGTCATCGGTTCGAATCCGATAAGCGGCTCCATCACCTTTTACTCCGGATGACCCCTTTGGATGATTTTTTCTCCGAAGAGTTACTGCGTCTCTCGTCGGATAACTTGCGCCGGAACCTCCGGATTATCGACCATTCGGACAACGTGAGTCTTTCTGTCGGCGGCAGGGTGATCGTGAACTTCTCCTCCAACGACTACCTGGGGCTGGCCTCACACCCCGCTCTCGCGGATGCCATGGCAGAGGGGGCCCGCCGTTGGGGAACAGGGGCAACGGCGTCGCGCCTGATCAGCGGCACGACGGCGGAACATGCCTCTCTTGAAGAGGAACTCGCCGCCGCCAAGGGGACAGAGGCGGCGTTGGTTTTCTCGACCGGCGTTGCAGCGGCCACAGGGACGATTCCCTCGCTGGTTGGTCGTGGTGATGTCGTGATCCTCGACAAGCTCGCCCATGCCTGCCTGATCGACGGAACCCATGCAAGCGGTGCGAAGATGCGGGTATTTCCCCACAATGATCTCGCGAAGCTGGAATCTCATCTCCGGTGGGCCAGGGAAACACATCCCGATGGAAAGATTCTGATCGTGACGGAATCGGTCTTCAGCATGGATGGAGATCTCGCCCCGCTACGTGAGATCGTGGAACTCAAGGATCGGTATGGCGCCTGGCTGATGCTGGACGAAGCCCATGCCGTCGGGGTCCGGGGCACCGGCATTCAAGGCTTGGCCGGGGAACTGGGCCTGATTGACCGGATCGAAATCCAAATGGGTACGCTCGGAAAGGCCCTCGGCGTTTCGGGGGGCTATATCGCCGGATCACGGGTCCTGATCGACTTCCTGATCAACCGCGCACGTAGCTTCATCTTCTCAACCGCCCCGTCACCCGCAGTGGCCGCTGCCTGCCGAGCCGCACTCAGGGTGGTTTGCTCCAAGGAGGGGGATTGCCTTCGCGCAACGCTCCTCAATCACATCAACCTCCTTTCATCACTGCTCGGCATGGCCCGATCGGAAAGTGCGATTCTACCAGTGATCCTGGGTTCCGAGGAACGGGCCCTTGACGAAGCAGCACGACTTTTTGAGGCGGGGTTCTTTGTCCCAGCAATCCGTTATCCGACCGTCCCGAAA
>RFPR01000040.1 GCA_009928265.1 Pseudomonadota bacterium
CCCCAGGGGCGCATTCTCCCCCGTTACCGGTGGGCCGATCCCCATGGTAAGCCGGTCTACCGGATCGGCGTCTTTGCAGGCATCCACGGGGATGAGCAATCGGGGGTAGTGGCAGCCGTCCAACTGATGCACCGCCTCGCAGTGAATCCAACCATCGGCCGCTTTCTCGAACTATTCGTCTACCCGATCAGCAATCCCTGGGGATTCGACGCTAATCGTCGGGAAGGTGAATCCGGCAAAGACCTCAACCGTCTCTTCTGGCAGGAGGAAGGGGAAGTGCTCCTGCTCGAGCAGGAACTGCGAGCAAAGCGATTCGACGGCATCATTGCGCTCCATACCGACGACACCAGCGAGGGGATCTACGGCTATGTGAATGGCAGCACCCTGACCCGTGATCTGCTGGAACCCTCGCTGAGAGTCGCTTCCTCGATCCTTCCGCGTGACAACCGCCCCGAGATCGATACCCACCCCGCGGAGGAATCGATCATCACTGGCGGCTTTTCAGGGATCCTCTCAGCTCCGCCCGATCAGCATCCGAAGCCGTTTGAGATCGTTTTTGAGACCCCCCACCTCGCCCCCTTCGGCCTTCAGGTCGAGGCACATCTCTCTGCGATGCAGGAAATCCTGAGACTTTTCCCTCAAATCAGCTCGCACGGAATGGATATATGACCGAGGATCATCGGCAAAAGACGATCCTTTTTCCCGTCATTCATCATCCATTCCCATCATGGCCAACAAGAAACATGTCCTGCCCGGCTTTGGGATCAGCCTAGGATGGTCCGTCACGTGGGTCTCCCTGCTGGTCATTCTGCCCCTTGCCGCCCTTGCGGGTAAGACGGCCGCAGGAGGATGGCAGCACTTCTGGGAAACAGTGACCGATCCCGAGGTCGTCGCCACCTACCGAGTCAGCTTCGGCATCTCCTTTATTGCGGCTCTAATTAACGGGGTCTTTGGTTTTCTCGCGGCCTGGATCTTCGTGCGGTACGAGTTCCCCGGTCGGAGGATCCTCGAGGCCGCCACCGACCTTCCCTTTGCCCTCCCGACAGCGGTGGCCGGCATCGCGCTGACGGCCCTTTACTCCCCTCACGAGTGGATCGGTAAATGGCTCGAACCGCACGGGATCAAGGTGGCATTCGCACCTCTGGGCGTCCTCATCGCGATGATCTTCATCGGCTTTCCCTTCGTCGTCCGTGCCGTGCAACCGGTGATCTCCGACCTCTCGGCCGATGTCGAGGAGGCGGCCGCCTGTCTCGGGGCATCCCGATGGGAAACGATCCGCCGCGTCATTCTCCCTCCCCTACTCCCAGCCATCCTGACGGGCGTCATTATGTCCTACGGGCGCGCAGTGGGAGAATACGGCTCCATCGTCTTCATCTCCGGCAACATCCCGTTCCAGACCGAGATCACCCCCCTGATGATCGTCCAGAAGCTCGAGCAGTATGACTACACCGGTGCAGCGGCACTCGGATTCACGATGCTCGCAGCCTCCTTGGTGATCGTCCTCATTGGCAACAGGCTTCAGGCTTGGGGCAACCGCTTTCGGAAACACGCCTGATACATTCCCCTCATGGCCAGCTTCATTGACTTCCGCAACCCTCCAGGCAGCGACCGACGCGCTGACAGTGGCGTCCGCGCGACTGCCGAACCACGCTGGGTCCGCAGAATCCTAATTGGGATCGTCATTGGGTTCTTTGCCCTGTTTCTTTTCCTGCCGCTCGCCGTTGTCTTTCAGGGAGCGCTGGCCAAGGGGTCGGGCATCCTGCTCCAGGCCTTCACCGATCATGATATTCTCCACTCGGTACAAATGACGCTCGTGGTGGCGTTGATCGCCGTGCCAGCCAATACTCTCTTCGGCATCGCGGCAGCATGGGCCGTTACCCGCTACCGCTTCACGGGAAGATCTATTCTGATGGCGCTTATCGACCTTCCCCTCTGGGTTTCCCCCGTTATTGGAGGTCTCGTCTACGTCCTGCTCTACGGGCGGCGCGGATACTTCGGCCCGTGGCTGACTGCCCATGAAATCAGGATCATCTTCGCCCTGCCGGGCATGGTGATGGCCACCACCTTCGTGACCTTCCCCTTCGTCGCACGCAGCCTCATCCCGCTTATGCAGGCCCAGGGAGTGGAGGAGGAAGAGGCAGCCCTCACTCTCGGAGCTGGGGGATTCCAGATCCTGAGGCGCATCACGCTTCCCAAGATCCGTTGGGGACTCTTCTACGGCGTCATTCTCTGCAATGCCCGGGCTATGGGCGAGTTCGGCGCGGTTAGCGTGGTCTCGGCCAAGATCAGCGGACAAACAAACACCATGCCCCTCGAGATCGAACGACTCTACAACGACTATCTGTTTCCCCAAGCCTTTGCGGTTGCAGCCGCCCTGGCCGTTCTCGCTCTTTTGACCCTGATCCTCAAGACCTTCTCCGAGTGGGAGAATGCACGCCAACTTGAGGCAAGCCGACACGTCTCTTTGTCCACCACCATCGAACCTCCATCCGCTGTCTGATACCCCGATCCCCGATCACCCAGACCCTATCACCAAACTTTCCCTCATGAGCATCGAGATCCAATCCGTCAGCAAGAGTTTCGGCGCCTTTCCGGCTGTCAGCGACGTCAGCCTCCACATCGAGACCGGTGAAATGGTCGCCTTTCTCGGGCCCAGCGGGTCGGGAAAAACCACGCTGCTGCGCATCATCGCAGGACTTGAATTTGCGGATACCGGAGAGATCCATTTCCACGGAGACAACGTCACGGGCAAGAGCGCAAACGAGCGCAAGGCGGGCTTTGTTTTCCAGAGCTACGCCCTGTTCAACCACATGACGATCTTCGAGAACATCGCCTTTGGGCTCCGCGTCGCACCCCGGTCCAGAAGGCTCTCCGGAGAAAGGATTCGTGAACGCGTGACCTCACTTCTCGAGACGATCCAACTGCCGGATCTGAGCAACCGTTTTCCATCCCAACTCTCGGGTGGACAGCGCCAGCGCGTCGCCTTTGCGCGAGCCCTTGCGGTCGAACCCCGCGTTCTGCTGCTCGACGAGCCGTTCGGTGCACTCGATGCCAAGGTCCGCCGCGAACTACGCCGCTGGCTTGCCGAGTTCCACGAAAAGACCCACCTCACCAGCCTCTTCGTCACGCATGATCAGGAGGAGGCCTTCGAGGTGGCAGACCGCGTCGTCATAATCGACAAGGGGACGATCCAGCAGATCGGCACCCCGGAGGAGATCAAATCCGGAGCGGGAAACACTTTCGTGCGCGACTTCCTAGCGCTCCATATCTAACCACGGCCCGTTAGCTAGAAACGGCGGGGACGGGTTCAATATGAACCCATCCCTTTTTCAGTAATTAAACCAAGTCAGTGCCCGCTTGTGTTGATGGCAACTTCGTCGCCTGAGTTTCCGCTCAGACGGGCCCAGTTAAAGGCGTAGAGAGCAATCAGGAGAAAGCATACGAGCGGCATGGCGAATCCAGGTGTCATGAGTTGCTCGTTGTGTCCGGACTCTTGGACGCGACCGTACCAGCCCGAGACCACACCGTAGGTGTCGCTAAGCCATCCCATGAGTTTTGGCATGATGGCTCCTCCCATAATGGCCATCACAATATAGGCAGAGGCAATCTTTGCCCGTTTGCCGAGCCCCCAGATTCCGAGTGCGAAAATCGTGGGAAAACCAACAGAGAGAAAGAAGAAGGTCAGGAAAAGAGCCGCGACCGAGATCCAACCCAACTTCAGGAGGATGACTCCCATCAGGATGGCGCTGATAAGAGAGTACACACCGAGCAGGATGTGCGGGCGCACGATGCTCAGGAGCCAAGCGCCGGTAAATCTGCCCGCTACAAAGAAGAGGAACGCCGCACTCAGAAGGCTGGTGGCACCCTTGTCACTGAAGAAAGCCAATCCGCCTGCCTGTTCGTGAACCCCCTTGGCACCGCCGATCAGGAAAGAGCCACGCAGACATTCCGGAACGGCGGGCGTGTCGGAAACAATGTAGTTGATGAAAAAGCTGAAAATACCGGCCTGAGCCGCGACATAGAAGAACTGGGCTGCGACAGCTCCCGGAAAGTGAAAGTGTCTCCAGAGAGCCTTTGCGGGTGCCATGCCAGCATCTGCATCGGCCCCATAGGCATCCTCCGTGTCGAGTTCCGGAAGAGGAACGATCATGAAGAGAGCGGCGATGATCAGTACGAAAATCGCGATCCCGAGATACGGGATATAGAGCGTCTGGTTGGCTGCCTCGGCATTCCCACTCTCCGAGTAAAAGAACATTCCCCCGACAATCGGACCGAGCGGCCAGCCTAGTCCGTTGAACGACTGGGCAAGGTTAATGCGCGATGCGGCGAACCTCTTGTCACCCAGCACGGTCGTGTAGGGATTGGCGATCGTCTCAAGGAAGGTAAGTCCCATGGCCACAATGCAGACACCGAGCAGGAAGGCCCAGAACTGCGCGATATGAGTCGCAGGGATGAACCAGAATCCCCCGAGCGAGACAAGCAGAAGACCCGTGATGATTCCCTTGCGATAGCCCAACTTTTGGGCAATCCATCCAGCAGGCAAGGCGATCAGAAAATAACCGAGATAGTGCGCGAACTGAACCCAGGCGGACTGCGAACGTGTCAGGTGCAGCAGGTCCTGGAAATGCTTGTCCATGGTGTCAATCATGGAATTGCAGAAGGCCCAGAGGAAAAAGAGGGTCGTCACCAAGGCGAAGGTGCCGAGGTAGTTCTTGCCGCCTGAGGAACGGAACATCGCGAGGAACTTGGTCATGGGGGATGAGGGGGGTAGAAGCTGGTAATTAGAAGTCAGAAGTTAGGGAGAAGAACTCGTCCAAGTGAAGTTTGAAATACGCTCACTATCCCCTAGCTCCCAAAATCACGCCAACATCGAACGACTGTCCTGATGCTGGCAGTCCCAGCGGTTTGAAAGCCCTTTCCAAAATGGAGATGACTCGTCACGCGTTCGGCGCTCATAGCGTTCCCGTGCGGCACGCAGGTCGCCGAGCAACTTTTCTGGATCGGCCTCTGCTTCCTGCAAAGCGGACTTGGTCCGCGGTCCAGCGATCCCATCGGCAGGTAATCCCAATGCATCCTGCAGGATCCTTACCGCTCCGGTCGCGATGCTTTCGGAGGTGCCGGCGGTTCAGTTTGCCATGAGGGACGCTGCCTTCAACCGTGGGCCGACCGGAGCGGTAAGTGTAGCGCATGATGTGCTCTGCGGCGGCATCCTCGGCCTCTTGGAACTCCCCGTCCGCCAGCAAACCCTCGATTCGGTTGAGCACTTCGGGGTGGTAGCGGTCATTGATCCCGGCCACCTCGCGCTCCCCTCCCCCGTCACCGGCTGGAAGATGGTAGACCTTTAGATGCCCCTGAGCGTCACGCCGGGCCTCATAGTCAACAATCCGGCGGGCCTGTTCGAGTGGAGTCATGGGGCAGAGGTTTTTAGGATCACTGCCAGAAGGCAACCTTGATTTTGACCCACTGAAGAGCCTGCATCCAACTCGAGCTTGCTCAGACAGTCGTGAAGTTGAAAAGCCTTTGGGAGATCGATAAAGCTTGAGGCTGGTTATCTCAAAAGAGATGATGCTTGAGCATCCGCCCGGATGGCGAAATTGGCAGACGCGCCAGACTTAGGATCTGGTACCGCAAGGTGTGTGGGTTCGAGTCCCTCTCCGGGCATTTCCCCCAAATTAGAGAATCGACAAACATCGACTCAATCGGTAGTTATTCATCAACTCAACAAAAGTCATGCCTATCCACAACTCCATTGTCGACACCATCGGGCGCACGCCGCTTGTCCGCCTCAATCGCGTGACCGCAGGTCTTCCCGCCACCATCGCTCTGAAGTGCGAGTTCTTCAATCCTCTTGGCAGCGTGAAGGACCGTATCGGGGCCGCCATGATCGAGGATGCCGAGGCCAAGGGGCTTCTCAAACCAAGCACGACCATCATCGAGCCCACGAGCGGCAATACCGGTATCGCGCTTGCGTTCGTCGCCGCTGCCAAGGGCTATAAACTCATCCTAACCATGCCCGAGACGATGAGCGTGGAGCGACGCACCCTGCTCGCCCTACTCGGCGCCAAGCTTGTCCTGACTCCCGGATCCGAGGGAATGAAAGGAGCGATTGCCCGTGCTGAGCAGCTCCACAAGGAGACTCCCGATTCCTGGATCCCCCAGCAGTTCAACAACGGAGCCAATCCCGCAGTTCACTCCAAGACCACTGCCGAGGAGATCTGGGCAGACACCGACGGCAAGGTCGATATCCTCGTCTCGGCAGTCGGCACCGGCGGCACCATCACCGGCGTCAGCGAGGTGATCAAGAAGCGTAAACCTGAATTCCGCGCCGTGGCCGTTGAGCCCAAGGACTCGCCGGTCATTTCGCAGACCCGCGCGGGTGAGCCCGTGAAACCCGGCCCTCACAAGATCCAAGGCACCGGTGCCGGATTCGTTCCCGGCAATCTTCACCTGGACATCGTCGACGAGGTCATCACCGTCACCAATGACGATGCCTTCGCCATGGCGCGCCGCATCGCCAAAGAGGAGGGCATTCTTGTCGGCATCAGCACGGGTGCGAACGTCCACGCTGCCATCGAACTTGCCAAGCGTCCCGAGAATGCCGGTAAGGTCATTGTCACGATCGGCTGCTCCACCGGCGAACGCTACCTCAGCACGGCCCTCGCCGAGGAAGCCCGCGCCCAGGTGGGCGGCTGAGGTTGGCCCACAGGGCCAACCGAGGCGGTTAGACTGAAGACTGTTAGACTATTAGGTTCAGACCAAACCGAGCCTTTTGAGCCCTTTCGGGTGATTTGAGGTTTTCATTTCCCCGCTTTCATCATTCATACTCCATTCATCTTTCTCCCCAACCATGTCCTCTCCCTTCACCCCACCCGAAGCCGATCTCGAAATCGCCCCTCCCTCCACCATTGAACTGGTCTGGATCAACCACCGAGGCACGGTCTTGGCAGGGATCGCCGGGATCATCCTCATCGCATTGATTGCACTTGGCGTGACCGTATCGCGTCAGGCGTCCCGAATCGCCTCGGAGCAGGACCTTGCCGGAGCCACCGATGCCGCGGGATGGAACGACGTCATCTCCAAGTATCCCAACTCTGCCGCTGCTGCCGACGCCATGCTCCTACTGGCTTCATCCCTGCGCGATGCCGGCAAGATCGAAGAGTCCGACTCCCTCTATTCGCGTTTTTTGGAATCCTTCCCCCGAAGCCCGATCGCCGTTTCCGGCATGATCGGACGCGCCTCCAATGCGCGTGTAGCCGGAAAGCCTGCCGAAGCGCTCAATTACTACCAACAGGCAGCGGCCGCTAATCCCCAATCCTACGGGGCCCCCTTTGCCCTCTTCTCCCAATTCCGACTCCTTGCTCAGGATGGCAAGACAGAGGAAGCAAAGCGGATCATCCAAGCTCTCGCCAATCAGTATCCCTCCTCACTAGCCGCACAGGCAGCAGGAATCCGCACCCAACTCCCCCGGCAAGCGGCGAACTAAGCTGATCAAGCAATTGCTTCAGGGTCTTCTGACTCTCGGCAATTTGACGGCATCCGCCTAGGCGGACGCCCTTGGTTCTCCGAGATCGCCTCAAGCCTTCAGCTTTTCGGCAATCTCCTCTGCAGGATAGGTCCAGATTTCGCTAAGGGTCGGGTGGTAGTGGGGAACAAGAGCAAGTTGCCCTGCTGTCGCGTGAAAGGCCATTGCCACCACGATCTCATGGATGAGTTCCGAGGCCTCCGGACCGACGACGGCACCACCCAGAATTAGTCCTGTCTTTTCATCGGCGACTAACTTCACGAATCCATCCGTCTCCCCCTTGACGAGTGATTTGCCATGGTCGTTGAACGGATAAGAGGCCGTCACCACGTCGTGTCCGGCTTCCCGGGCCTCCTGCTCCCCCATGCCGCAGGCAGCCATCTGAGGCTCAGCGAAGCAGGCAAAGAGTTTCAACCGGTAATCGAGCGAGACCGCCGATCCCCCCTTCAATAGCACCGCCGCGTTCTTCGCCGCGGTTTCCCCCTGCGAGACGGCGATATGGACGACCTCATAGGGACCGCAACAGTCCCCGGCGGCAAAGAGATGCCTCGCCGTGGTGCACTGCTCGGGATCAGTGCAGATAGCAGGCCCTTGGAGGGCGACCCCGGCCTTGTCCAACGCAAGACCATTCAGGGCGGGGCGCCGACCGAGGGCATTCACCACGACCGAGGCCTTTACGGAAAGTTCCCCATTACCCTGCTCAAAGCGGACGTTCATCCCGTCGGTATTGCGCTCAATCTCATGAAGCCTCGTGCCGCAAAGGACCTCAATGCCTCGGCGGCGAAAGCCCTCCGCCATGGCCTCGGCGACATCGTGGTCGCTTCCTGTGAGAAGCTGGGTATTGCGCTGGAGGATCGTCACCCTGGATCCGAGTGCCTCGAGATAGTGCGCCATCTCGAGTGCGACAGGACCACCTCCGAGCACCACGGCAGAGGGAGGGATCACGGCTAGTTCCAACAGATCATCACTGCTCAAGCAGAGTTCTATACCGGGAATCGGCGGACGATTGATCACAGATCCCGTGGCGATACAACCGCTCTTGAGACTGATGATTGTCTCACCTCCTCCCCGCAGGGCAATGCGAAGGCAATGGGGATCAAGGAACTCGGCATGACCCCGGATGAATTCGAAGCACCCACCCTCCAGTTGCTCCCGGCGGTAGTCGGCGAACTCGGCGATCAGCCGATCCTTGCGGGCCAAGATCGCGGAGGCATCAAATCCGATCCCCTCGGCACGCAGACCAAACTCCGCGGCATGGCGGAGAGTCCGATAGCGGTTGGCGGACTCAATGAGCGTCTTGCTCGGCATACACCCTCTCAGGATGCAGAGCCCACCGACCTTTTCGCCCCCCTCGATTACCACCGTGGAGAGACCGAGCGAGGCGGCGGTCCGGGCGGCGGCATATCCCCCGCTCCCCCCGCCGATCACCGCGAAATCAAATTCCTTCATAGTCTTAATGTGCTCCTCCATCTTCTCTTTGGAAAGAGGGTAAAAAGCTCTCTCTCATAGGAAAATGCCCCCCGATCCCTCCTTACCTCTTCCTGTTTTTCCTAATTTTCTGATTCTTTCCCTCCCCTACATATGGTGGTCATCCACCCAAAATGGCTCCAGATCCTGTATACGGAGACCAAAAAAGCATTGCCCACCCCTCCCTGCCTCCTTACCCTAAGCGGAATCACAAACCCGCCCTTTTCCGGGCACCCCAGCACCCTTCTCATGGCCAAAAAAGAACCCTCCGAACCGATCATCCCCCTCGACGATAGCGATATTCCCGAGAAGCAGGACACCGCTGGGGGCGAGGAGTACGGAGCCGCCCAGATCGACAAGCTGGAGGGGTTGGAGGCTGTCCGCAAACGCCCCGGAATGTACATCGGCGACCCCGATGAGCGTGGCCTCCACCATTGCGTTTTCGAAGTGCTCGACAACTCCATCGACGAGCATCTGGCCGGCTACTGCACGCGCGTCGAGGTGGCCATTCACTCCGACGGATCCGTCTCCATCCGAGACAATGGCCGCGGCATTCCGGTCGAGGTCCACCCCAAGTTCAAGATCCCGACCCTCGAACTCGTCCTGACCAACCTCCACGCCGGCGGCAAGTTCGGACAGGGAGCGTACAAGTACAGCGGCGGTCTCCACGGAGTCGGCGCCAAGTGTGTCAATGCTCTCTCCACCTGGTTCAAGGTCGAGGTCATGCGCGAGGGGAAGGTCCACTTCATGGCCTTTGCCCAGGGCAAGACCACCCAGCCGCTGACCGTCCTGAGCGAGCTGAAGAACAAGAAGCAGACCGGCACCTTTGTCACGTTCCTGCCCGATCCGGAGATCTTCACGATCACCGTCACCTTCAAGTTTGAGCGCCTCGCCGGCCGCCTCCGCGAACTCGCCTTCCTCAATCCCGGCATCGAGATCGTCCTCACCGATGAGCGCGACGACGAGGAGCACCGTCCTCGCAGTGAGACCTTCTTCTACAAGCACGGCATTCAGGAGTTCGTTCGCCAACTCGGCGAGACCCGCTCGGTCCTCCATCCGAAGCCAATCGTCATCTCCCGCCAGCGCGATGAGATCTTTGTCGATGCAGTCCTTCAGTATAACGACTCCTACACCGACCAGATTCTCTGCTTCGCGAACTCCATTCCAAATCCGGACGGCGGCACCCACCTCACCGGTCTGCGCACCGCGCTTACTCGTGCCATCAACCAGTACGCCAAGGCCAACAGCATCCTCAAGGAGAAGGACCCCGCCCTCTCCGGCGACGACGTCCGCGAGGGCCTCACCGCCGTCCTGAGTGTCAAGCTCCCCCACCCCCGCTTCGAGTCCCAGACCAAGGTCAAGCTGGTCAACACCGAGGTCGAGGGCGTCGTGAACTCCTCAATCTACGAGGGTCTCATGGATCACTTCGACCAGAACCCAGCGGTCGCCAAGAAGGTCATCGAGAAGGCTCTCACCGCCGCCCGGGCCCGCGAGGCCGCTCGTAAGGCCCGCGAGACCGTCCGCAAGAGCGCCCTAACCGGCGGCGGACTCCCAGGCAAGCTCGCCGACTGCTCGGAGCGCGACCCCTCCCTCACCGAACTCTACATCGTCGAGGGTGACTCCGCAGGCGGCTCCGCCAAGCAGGGACGCGACCGACGCTTCCAGGCGATCCTGCCCATCAGGGGTAAGCTGATCAACGTTCAGAAGGCACGCCTAGACAAGGTCCTGCAGAACACCGAGATCCAGACCATGATTACGGCCATCGGCACAGGCATCGGTGACGGTGACCAGGAGGGAGCCTTCAACATTGAGAAACTCCGCTACGGACGCATCGTCATTATGACCGATGCCGACGTCGACGGCTCCCACATCAGGACCCTACTCCTTACCTTCTTCTACAACCAGATGCCGCAGCTCATCCGTCGCGGCCACGTCTTCATCGCCCAGCCTCCTCTCTACCAGATCAAGAGGAAGAAGCGTGAGGAGTACGTCGACGACGACGTCCAGCTCAACCGCATTCTCATCTCCCTCGGCGCCGAGGAACTCAAGCTTGTCACCCTACCGGACAAGAAGGAGATCCCCTCCGCGCAGTTCAAGGAGATCCTGGAACTCCTCGACAGGCTCGAGAAGTCCAGCGAGGCAGTCAGGCGTCTGGGCGGCGATTTTGAGGCCTACCTGCACGCCCGCTCGAGCGAAGGGGTGCTTCCCTCCTACCTCGTCGTCATCCGAAGCGGCAACGAGGAGAGCGTCGAGTATTTCCACAACGAGACAGAACTCCGCGACTTCACGGCAAAGAACATCGATCTCAACCTGTTCGACTCCGAACCCTCCGAGGGTGAGAACGGTGAGAACGGAAACGGCACCCCCTTGGAAAAAGTCGCCAAGGCCGACAAAAACGCACGTCGACGCCGCGCTCGCCTCGTTGAGATCCACCAGTCCAAGAGCATCGAGAAGCTCATCGCCGAACTCGGCAAAAAAGGATTCAAAATCGAACACTACGCCGACAGCAAGGCCCCCCTCTTCCACCTCGTTGACGGGGAGACCACCCACGAGATCTTCGCGATCCCCCGCATCCTCGAGATGGTCAAGGAAGTCGGACGACGCGGCGTCCAGATCAAGCGATTCAAGGGTCTCGGTGAAATGAACGCCAAGGAACTCTACGAGACCGCCATGAATCCGGAGCGTCGCCGCTTCCTCAAGGTGGAACTCAACGACGACAACGCCCTGGAGGCCGGCCGCATGTTCGACATCCTGATGGGCGACGTGGTCGAGCCTCGCAGGATCTTCATCGAAGATAACGCGCTCAACGTCCGCAACCTCGACGTCTAGGTCTTTCCGCGCCGCACTTCGCTCCCGCTTGCGAGCTGTATAATTCATACAGCTCACTCGGGGGCCTAGCGCCTGTGGAATTTTTTGCCGTCTTGTTGTGAGATTTTAGGAACGGGAGCGGGCAACTCGGCTCAGGAGACACCCGACAGGTTTAAGGCGAAAGGATTAGGCTGAAAATTATTCCCCAGAAAACCTCGATGCCACGAGGGAAACAATATCCGAAGGCTTTGTCAGATGATAATCGGCCGTGGCGAGTTCATTTCCTAAGTACCTTTGCGGCGGGATGGAAACCGGATCCGTGCAGATACTCATCGTGCTGGCCCCAAGCTGACTCAACTGGTCATCAAGACTCAATCTGAGACTACCGTGGCCAATATGAGCATTCCCTACGAGCAGCAGGATCGGTTTTCCATGGGAAAACTTCATGAGCGTTCCGGACATCGCCTTGTTCCTAAGGGCGATCTTTCGATCACGCGGCGTTACCTCCGCCATTGGCGTATCGACCAACAGAACACTCGCCCCGTGCTGACGGGCAATCCATGCAACATCGATGAGGCTGTGGATCGCCTCCGTGTACATGATCTTTGCAGCGCATTCCATTTTTTGACGACGAGTTAACTTGGAGGACCCCGGGTAATGAGTTCCTCATCGCGAGGGCCAACTTCATCATCTCGCGGGGGCTTTGCTTGGACGCAAAGTACGTGTCGAATTCCTCCTGAAGATCGCCCGGAAACTCAAAGGCGATTTTTTTAATAGTCGTTTTCGTGAGAAGGGCATCAAGGGCATTCATCGTATTTTCGCGCCCCTTCCGATGATTGTGATCAAATCCGATGATCAGGATATTCCTTGGACGGTTCGTGCTATCGACTTGGGAAAGCCGGAGGAATGATTCCGGAGGTTCAATGGTTGTCGGATAGAGAGGCCTGCCATGTGCTTCTAGAGCTCTCTCGGGCTGTTCTTCATGGAATGAAATGCATTCCTGAGGTTCCTGTTCAGAAAAGCTTCCTTCATTAGTCCCCGAACTTATTCCCTTTTCGATACAAGAAGCTAAACCAGCAACACAAATTCCTAGCAGCGTCATTGTATTGACGAGCACGTGACAACGCTCGAGAGACGTTTTCATGGAGGGAAAACCTGTCCATGAGATATGACACTACCCTCTCATGGGACGTTCAAAAAAAAGCCGACAGCCCTCCTCTAAACTGCAGCGCTCACAAATCCGTCAAATCCCAATCAGTTTTTCTAATGAGAGCGGGGATTTTTACGGAACGTCTTTGCAGAACCTTTTTTAAAACCCTTCTTCTTAAATGGTGGCTTACCCTGAGGGGGAACACCGGTTGCGTTTCCATGACCACCTTGTCGATGTGTACGCCGTCCAAAGTCACCGAGTTCCTCGTCGGTAGCGGGACCATATTCCTCACGCTTGATCGGCTTCTGTGACTGAGAAGATTCCTGAGCATCAGACGCCGAGTAGGAAGTACCTCCAGTCTGGCCCAGCAGCATCGCAAAGAGCGCAGAGCAGATCTCCGTCGACTGGAATCCCTCCTCGAGCAGGCATGCCACAAGGGATTCCTGAGAGGCAAAACTTCCCGTTTCCAGAAACCCGCGGACTTTGCCAAGGAGCTGTTGCGATTTGCGCCCCTCGATCTCCTCAGGGGAAGGAATGATACCTCGACGGATCTGGCTCCGGGTGAACTTCTCCAGATACTGGATCTTGAACAGATCGCGTCCGCTCGTGAGCGTTGCCGCCATTCCCTTGCGTCCCGCACGGCCGGTCCGGCCGATTCGGTGGACATAATCCTCGGGGTCGGGAGGGAGATCGTAGTTGATGACCACTTCGAGGTGGTCAACGTCGATGCCACGCGCGGCGACATCGGTGGCGACGAGAAACTCGAATTCCGAATTGCGGAACTTATTCATCACTCGCGTGCGCTGGGCCTGACTGATCCCGCCATGCAGACGGTCGGCGGAGAATCCCTGCGCAAGGAGGGCATCTGCCAACTCATCCACCATACGCTGGGTATTGCAGAAAATGATCCCGAGATGGAATCCGTGGAAATCGACCAGACGGATCAGGGCCTGTGTCTTGAAGCGCGGCGGCACCTCGTAGAACCATTGATCGATGGCTGGTGCGGCCACATCCTTTCTCTCGATGGCAACCGTCCGAGGGTCACGCGAATGGCGGTTGATCAGGTCACGGATCTCGCGGGAGAGAGTCGCCGAGAAGAAAACGGTCTGTCGCTCCTTGGGGGCTGACTCCAAGATGCGGGCGATGTCGTCTCGGAAACCCATGTCGAGCATGCGGTCGGCCTCGTCGAGGATGACAACCTTGAGCTGGTCGAGTTTGAGAGTACCTCGCTCAAGGTGATCCATGAGTCGCCCGGGCGTCCCAATGACGATCTGGGTTCCCTTGCGAAGCTCAAAAAGCTGACGGTCATAGGAGGCGCCTCCGTAGATGGGCACCGCACTGATACCCCGCTTGAAAACAATCAGTTGGTGAATCTCAGCGCAGACCTGCTCGGCCAATTCACGCGTCGGACAGAGAACAAGCACCTGCACAGCCTTGAGATCAGGATCGACCTTCTCGATCGCAGGGATGGAAAAGGCAGCTGTTTTTCCGGAACCGGTCTGTGACTGGCCGACCAGATCACCCCCGGCCAGAAGAACCGGGATGGAGGCAGACTGGATCGGGGTGGCCTCTTCGAATCCGAGTTGGGCCACCGCCTTGAGAATTTCAGGTGAGAGACCCAGCCCGTCGAAGCGTTGTTTTTCCATAAGAAAACGAGTCTATGCCGGGAAGAGCCCCGCGTCACCAAGGAACGGCAAAAGGCAAAATGTATAATGAATAATGAAAAAGTCTTTTTGCGGCTCCCTTCGGTTTTTTTCCTTTTTCATTCAGCATTTATCCTTTGGATGTCATCACTACCCGTGTGAGCAATGACATCCCTGAACACCACGACGTGATCGTGATCGGCGGCGGTGGCGCCGGGATGTTCTGTGCCTTCACGGCCGCGAATCGCGGCAAACGGGTTCTCCTCCTGGAACACAACGATCAGGTCGGGAAAAAGATCGGGATCTCGGGCGGCGGTCGCTGCAACTTCACCAACATCCACGCCACGGCGGCCAACTATCTCTCGGGCAATCCCGACTTCTGCAAATCGGCCCTGGCACGCTACTCCCCGTGGGACTTCATCTCCTTGGTCGAGAAGCACGGCATCCCCTACCACGAGAAGAAGCTTGGCCAGCAGTTCTGCGACGAGAGTTCGCGCCGTATCATCTCGATGCTGGAGAGCGAGTGCCGAGATGCCGGGGCGCGTATTCTCTGCGGATGCCGCGTCGAGGATGTGGTGAAGAACGACCGCTTCGAGGTGATCACCTCACGGGGATGCTTCACGTCGGCCGCAGTCGTCGTGGCGACCGGGGGACTCTCCTTTGCCAAGCTGGGAGCCACCGACATCGGTCACCGGATCGCCCGGAAATTCGGTATCGGCGTCTCGTCTTTGCGACCGGGACTGGTTCCCCTCACCTTCAGACCCCGTGAACAGTCGTTCTTTGAACCGCTCGCGGGTGTCTCCCTCCCTGTCCGCGTGAGCCATGGAGGGAAATCCTTCGAGGAAGCGATGCTCTTCACCCACCGGGGAGTCAGTGGTCCGGCCATCCTGCAGATCTCCTCCTTCTGGAAAGGGGGAGATCCCCTCTCCTTTGATCTTCTACCCGACCGGGTGGAGTCCGAGAACTTCGCCTCATCGATAAGGGGAGGCAGTACGGCACTGCAGATTCTCTCCAAGGCATGGCCCCGCCGGTTTGCCGAGGCGTGGTGCCAGCGTAACGCCCCTGACAAACCATTGGCCCGCTGCACGAGGCAGGAGACCGAGGCCCTGACACGGGCGCTGCACGGATGGGAGGCCTGCTTTGAAGGAACCGAGGGATACCCGAAAGCCGAGGTCACACTCGGAGGCGTCGAGACAGGAGAGCTCTCCTCCAAGACCATGGAGTCACGGAAAGTCACGGGGCTCTATTTCATCGGAGAAGTGGTGGATGTCACCGGATGGCTTGGCGGATACAACTTCCAATGGGCCTGGGCCAGCGCCCACGCCTGCGGAACGGCGGTTTAGGAAAGGCAAAATGCAGAATGAAAAATGGAGAAAAACCGAAGATTCCAGAGAACCAACAGCCTAATGAGTGAGGCATTCAAATGATCCCGCAGCCCTCCTTGCATTGATCGACAAGCG
>RFPR01000005.1 GCA_009928265.1 Pseudomonadota bacterium
CGTCCCGCAGAACGTCCGATGGGGGGCACTTCCGGGTGGCGGGGCATCGCGGTAAGGTTTGTTTGCAGTGGTTTCTTCAAACGGATTTCCAAGGACCTCAAGCAAGCGATTCAAGACGCTAAGATCGCCGGATTGCGCCGCGGCGAGTGCCTCCTCGACACGATGATTACGCGGAATGATAACCGGATTGGCTCGGCGCATGAGGTTGGAGACCTGTTCCTTGCTGTGATTCTGTTGTTCCAGACGTGCTTTCCATCTCTCATGCCACGCAACAAACGAGGGATTGCCAAAGAGTTCCCCATCTCCAAGCTCTCCTGAGTCAACGGACTTGGTCAGCGCAACAAAAGTCAGGGTGAAGTCTGCGGCAGTTGCCTGCATCAACTCCAAGAGATCCTGGGCCAATTCCCAATCCCCCGCCTCTTCCGCGATCAGTCCGAGTTTTGTACGCAATCCGGCCTCGTGATGGGTACGGAACTCTTTCGAAAACGTTGATAGCACCTTCTCGGCGGTCGCGATGGCTTTTTCCTGATCAGCATCGATCAGGGGGAGCAATGCCTCGGCCAATCGGGCGAGGTTCCAATGCGCGATTTCAGGCTGGTTCCCGTAGGCATAGCGAGCACCACGATCAATCGAACTGAACACGGTTTCCGGATGGTAGGTGTCGAGGAAGGCACAGGGCCCGTAGTCGATCGTCTCGCCGCACAAGGCCATGTTGTCCGTATTCATGACCCCGTGGACAAAACCGACGCACAGCCACCGGGCGATCAGCACGGCCTGTCTTTGGACCACAGCTCCCAGCAGGGCCAGCGCCTTGTTTTCCGCTGCGAGGAAATTCGGATAGTGCCTCTGAAGCGTATGCTCGGTGAGTGCCTGGAGCGCCGCGCGATCCCCCAAGGCATTGGCATATTCGAATGTTCCAACGCGGATGTGACTTGCCGCCACCCTTGTGAGGACAGCTCCGGGAAGAAGCTCTTCCCTGACGATTGTCTCTCCGGTCATTACCACTGCCAGACTGCGTGTCGTCGGGATCCCGAGGGCGTGCATTGCCTCGCTGATGATGTATTCGCGTAGCATCGGGCCGAGGGCTGCCCGCCCGTCGCCACGGCGTGAGTAGGGTGTTTGCCCCGATCCCTTGAGTTGGATATCGAACCGAAATCCCTGTGGCGTGAGGTGTTCTCCGAGCAGGACGGCCCGTCCATCACCGAGATTGGTAAAATGACCGAACTGATGACCCGCATAGGCTTGGGAGATAGGATCGGCACCAACCGGAAGACGATTTCCCGCTAAAAGATCCGCCCCCCATTCCCTGAGGTCACCTACATCCAGACCGAGCTCCGAGGCCAGCTTCTCATTAAGAATGACCAGCCTGGGATCGGCCACATGCACGGGATGGACGCGGCTGTAGAGCGACTGTGGCAACCGGGTATACGAATTGTCAAAACGCCATCGCATCGAACCAAGGTCTGCAGTCTTCATTCGGAGACGTCCGGTTTTTCCAAAAGTGCCGAGCTGATCAGACTCAGTATTTCCGTGCGACCCCGTTCATCCTTTATCGAAGTCAGCACATAGGCCGGATCCTCCTCGGTGAATTCACGCATTCGTTTCAGGAATGCCTGGATGTTCTGCTCGACAGCTTTCCTGGACAGTGTGTCCGTCTTGGTGAAGGCAAGAATGAAGGCCAAGCCATTTCGGATCATCCAATTCAGGAACTCCAGATCCAAACTCTGGGGAGTATGACGGGCATCGATCAGCACGAATGTCCCGGAGAGATTCTTGCGATTCCGAAGATAGTCCGACACGAAAGTGCTGAAGGCCCCTCGCTCCTTCTTGTCGACCTTCGCGTAGCCGTAGCCAGGAAGATCTACGAGATTCCAAGCGCCGTTGATCGTGAAAAGATTGATAAACCGCGTCTTCCCCGGGATGTGCGAAACTTTCGCAAGTCCCTCCGAACGGGTCAGCATGTTGATCAGCGATGATTTTCCGACATTCGAGCGCCCGATCAGCGCGAATTCGGGCAAATCTGACTTCGGACATGAAGCCAGATCGGGAGAGCTTCCCTGAAAGACCGCTGTCGAGATCTTCACTGGCCCCGCCGGTGGTAGGGTGAAGAGAATGTTTTTCTCTCCCGAAATTCGGCAGATGCCAGGATCTCCACATAGACCTCATCGGATCCCGCCAATGCCACAGCCTCGATAGCCTTCGAGAGATCAGGAAATGGGACTGCAGATGCCGTCATGCTTCCTGATCCTACCTTGCACTGAAAATCCCAGACATTCATCTCAGGCGGCAGGGTCTTTTTCCTCTCACGCTTCACGTACTTGGTGAGCTCGAGCTTGATCATTTCGAGAACCCTCGGGCCCTCCTTGCCGGGCACACTAAGGGGAAAAGTCTTTTTCATGAAGTTCCTATCCTAGCACAGCCCACCTTCCACCCAGCATCTATTTCCAACGGGGGTAGAGAGATGGAAGTATGGAATCGAGACCTACCTGAATTACAGGCTTGGAAGTTTGGATTCAGGGCTAGGCGTCGCGAGGGAAAGCGTAGTGAATCTACGCTGACCGAGCAGCTACAACGCCCTGCGCCAAAATCCTAAGCCACCACAAAAAAGAAGAGCCGGGTCGCTAACGACCCGGCTCTCTGTTGAGCTGTTTAAGCTAAGCTTGGACTTAGTAGTCCATTCCGCCCATCCCGCCCATTCCGCCTCCGGGCGGCATGGCGGGAGCCTTCTCCTTCTCGGGGACGTCGGAGATGACGGCCTCGGTGGTGAGGAGGAGTCCGCTGATGGAAGCGGCATTCTGCAGGGCGCTGCGGGTGACCTTGGTGGGGTCGACGATGCCGGCCTTCACGAGGTCGACGTATTCGCCGGTGGCCACGTTGTAGCCTTCGTTGCCCTTGCCCTTCTTCACTTCCTGGACGACGAGCGCGCCTTCCTTGCCTGCATTGGAAACCAACTGGCGGAGAGGAGCCTCGATGGCACGGCGGATGATCTCGAGTCCGACGGCCTCGTCACCCTCGAGCTTGACGCTGTCGAGTGCCTTCTGGGCGCGGATGAGGGCCACACCGCCACCGGGGACGATGCCTTCCTCGACCGCCGCACGGGTGGCGTGGAGGGCGTCCTCGACGCGGGCCTTCTTCTCCTTCATCTCGGTCTCGGTGGCTGCACCGACGTTGATGACGGCGACACCGCCGGCGAGCTTGGCGAGGCGCTCCTGGAGCTTCTCGCGGTCGTAGTCGCTGGTGGTCTCCTCGATCTGGCGGCGGATTTGGTTCACGCGGCCCTGGATGTCAGAGCTCTTGCCCGATCCCTCGACGATGGTGGTGTTCTCCTTGTCGACGGTGATGTGCTTGGCGCGGCCGAGATCCTCGAGGGTGATGTTCTCGAGCTTGATGCCGAGATCCTCGGTGATGCAGCGTCCGCCGGTGAGAACAGCGATGTCCTCGAGCATGGCCTTGCGGCGGTCTCCGAATCCAGGGGCCTTGACGGCACAGATCTGGAGAGTGCCGCGGAGCTTGTTCACCACGAGGGTGGCAAGGGCCTCGCCCTCAACGTCCTCAGCGATGATGAGCAGGGGCTTGCCGCTCTTGGCAACCTTCTCGAGGAGGGGGAGCAGGTCCTTAAGGGAGCTGATCTTCTTCTCGTGGATGAGGATGTAGGCGCTGTCCAGGGATGCCTCCATAGCCTCCGCGTTGGTCGCGAAGTACGGGGAGAGGTAGCCCTTGTCGAACTGCATTCCCTCGACGACGTCCAGAGAGGTCTCGATGGTCTTGGCCTCCTCGACCGTGATGGTGCCGTCCTTGCCGACCTTCTCCATCGCGTCGGCGATGATCTGGCCGATGGTCTTGTCCCAGTTAGCGGAGACGGTGGCAACCTGCGCGATCTCGGAGCTGTCCTTCACCTTCTTGGAGATGCGGGCGAGCTCGGCGACGATGGCCTCGACGGCCTTGTTGATGCCGCGCTGGAGCGAGGTGGGGTTGGCACCGGCGGTGACGTTCTTGAGGCCTTCCTTGTAGATGGCCTCGGCGAGGACGGTCGCGGTGGTGGTTCCGTCGCCGGCGATGTCGCTGGTCTTGGAAGCGACCTCACGGACGAGCTGGGCACCCATGTTCTCGAAGGGATCCTCGAGCTCGATCTCCTTGGCGACGCTGACGCCGTCCTTGGTGATCGTGGGGCTGCCGAATTTCTTGTCGAGGATGACGTTGCGACCCGAAGGTCCAAGCGTCGCCTTGACTGCCTTGGCGAGTTTCTCGACGCCGCGCAGGAGGGCGTGGCGTGCGGACTCGTCGAACTGGAGTTGTTTAGCTGCCATAGTGTTCTGTGTGTTGGTTGGTGAGAGTGGTGATTAGCCGATGATGCCGAGGATGTCGTCCTCACGCATGATCAGGTAGGATTCGCCGTCGACCTTGACCTCGGTGCCTCCGTACTTGGAGATGAGGACGGTGTCGCCTTTCTTGACGGTGAAGGGGACCTTCTTGCCGTCGTCGTCGAGCTTGCCGGTGCCGAGGGCGATGACCTTGGCTTCCTGGGGCTTCTCTTTCGCGGTGTCGGGGATGATGATCCCGCCTTTCTTGACTTCCTTCTCTTCGATCGGCTGAACGAGCACCCGGTCGGCGAGAGGTTGGATGGATACTGCCATGGTGTGTTTTTTTCCTTGGTTGTGGTGTTTTAACGGTCGCCCCGGCCCGCACCTGCGGGAGGACGTGTTGTTAAAGTGTTGCTGGTAATCTGAGTCGCTGGAGGTTGGGAAGAATTACTTCTTCTTATCCTTGTCCTCGTCGACCATCTCGAACTCGGCGTCGACGACGTCCGCGTCCTTCTTGGGCTCCGAGGCTGAGGCTCCGGCACCTGCGGCGGCCTCTGGTTCAGCTCCCGCAGAGGCGGCAGCGTTCTTGTAGAGGTCGGCACTAATCTCCTGGAACTTCGACTGAAGGCTCTCATAGGAGGACTTGATCGCGTCGATGTCGGTGCCCTTGAGGGCTTCGCGCACCTTTTCGATCTCCTTCTCGACGTCGGCCTTCTTGGCCCCGTCGATCTTGTCTCCGAGATCCTTGAGCTGCTTCTCGCACTGGTAGGCGAGCGTGTCGGCGTTGTTGCGGACCTCGATGCCTTCCTTGGCCTTGCGGTCCTCCTCGGCATGGGTCTCTGCCTCACGCTGCATGCGCTCGACGTCTTCCTTGCTGAGTCCGCTCGATCCCGTGATGGAGATCTTCTGCTCCTTGCCCGAACCGAGGTCCTTGGCGGAGACGTTCAGGATGCCGTTGGCATCGATGTCGAAGGTGACCTCGATCTGTGGCGTGCCGCGAGGGGCCGGTGGGATGCCGTCCAGGTGGAACACGCCGAGCTGCTTGTTGTCGCGGGCGAGCGGGCGCTCTCCTTGGAGGACCTTGATCTCCACGCCAGGCTGGTTGTCGCTGTAGGTGGAGAAGACATTGCTCTTTTTGGTCGGGATCGTGGTGTTACGGGGGATCATCGGGGTGGCGATGCCGCCGGCGGTTTCGATCGCGAGGGTGAGCGGGGTGACGTCGAGCAGGAGGACGTCCTTGACGTCGCCACGGAGCACGCCGCCCTGAATAGCCGCGCCGATCGCAACGACTTCGTCAGGATTGACGCCCTTGTGGGGCTCCTTGCCGATCATGTTGCGGGCGGTCTCAACGACCTTGGGCATGCGGGTCATGCCACCGACGAGAACAAGCTCGTTCACCTCACCCTTGCTCCACTTAGCATCGGAGAGACATTCCTCGACGGGCTTGATGGTGCGCTGGAAGAGGTCGTCGGTGAGCTGCTCGAGCTTGGCGCGGGTCAGCTTCTTCTGGATGTGCTTCGGTCCGCTCGCGTCGGCGGTGACGAAGGGGAGGTTGATCTCGTACTCCTGGGTCGAGGAGAGGGCGATCTTGGCCTTCTCGGACTCTTCCTTGATACGCTGGACGGCGTCAGGCTGCTTGGTGAGGTCGATGCCAGACTCGGTTTTGAACTCCGAGATGATCCACTCCATGATGCGGTTGTCCCAATCGTCGCCGCCGAGGTGGGTGTCGCCGTTGGTGCCGCGCACCTCGAAGACTCCGTCCCCGAGTTCGAGGGCCGAGATGTCAAAGGTGCCGCCGCCAAGGTCATACACGGCGATCTTCTCGTCCTTCTCCTTCTCGAGGCCGTAGGCGAGCGAAGCCGCCGTCGGCTCGTTGATGATGCGCAGGACCTCGAGACCGGCGATCTTGCCGGCGTCCTTGGTGGCATTGCGCTGGGAGTCGTTGAAGTAAGCCGGGACGGTGATGACCGCCTGAGTAATCTTCTCACCGAGTTTGGCCTCGGCGTCGCTCTTGAGCTTGGCGAGGATCATTGCGGAAATCTCCGGAGGGCTGAAGCTCTTCGGCTTGCCGTCGATCTCAACCTGGATGTGGGCGTCGCCGTTCGCAGCTTTTACCAGCTTGTACGGGACGCGGTCCTGCTCACCGCGGCACTCGTCGTACTTGCGGCCCATGAAACGCTTCACGGAGAAGACGGTGTTCTGCGGGTTGGTGATGGCCTGGCGCTTGGCGGCCTGGCCGACAAGGCGCTCGCCGCTCTTGCTGAAGGCAACGACCGACGGAGTCGTGCGGGCGCCTTCGGAGTTTTCCAGAACGACCGGCTCACCGCCTTCCATCACGGACATGCAGGAGTTGGTCGTTCCCAAATCGATTCCTAGAATTTTTGACATAGCCCTTCTCTTACTGCAAAGAACGTGCCAGAGATTCTATATTTCCTTAAGTCTCTTTCTATAAGAATGATAAGCTATTTACTCCCAGACAAGGCTGGGTAGAGAAAGAGACAGGATGTCTCAATTATGAGACATGCGCCATCTTGATGAGTCTCTCCGTCTCGCCCAGGAACTTGGCGGCGGCCATCTTAAAGAGTGGAGTGAATTCCCGAGGGGAACGCTCCACCCAGCGCCGGATCTGCTCGATGGGGAAAAACGCCCCAGTCTCGACCTCTCCGGGAGCAAAGCGGAAGGGGCCATCACAGACGCCAACCAGATACTCAACGAACTCGAATCCCGTTTCCTCGGTAGGCCCCACCTTCCAGAACTTGACCAGATGACAGTCTACCCCGATCTCCTCGCGCATCTCTCGGTGCCCGGCCTCCTCATAGGTCTCGCCGCTGTCTACATGACCCGCAGCGCTGGAGCACCATTCATCCGGGTGGTTGATCTTCCAAGGAGACCGTTTCTGCAGAAAGAGTTCTCCACGAGAGTTAAAGATCCAAAGATGGACGGCACGGTGGGGCAAGTTATTCACATGAACCTCTGTCCTGAGGCGGGATTCCAGTACCCGGTCCTCTGAATCGACCACATCGCACATCTCATGAGGATGGTCGTGCCCCTCCGGCGTGACATGAAGGGCCAGATCAGCCCATTCATCCACGGAGAGATCCTCGGCCCTGGCAGTGACGGGATGCCCCTTCCCAGCAGACCATTCCTCCCAGACTCCGACAGGGAGTTTCAGAAGGGATCGGAGCTGCTTCCGTCGCGAGGAAAATCCCTGACGAACGATCAAAGAAAATCCCTCGGGATCAGGATTGGGCAACCCCTCGACAGAGCGCTTGGAGATCTCGATAACAGCCGACTCAACGGCAGGCCTCGGCCAGAAGACATCAGGAGGAACGATGCGGAGTTTCCTCACCGACCAACGGCGTCCGAGATGAACGGTGAGAGCGGCATAATCCTTGTGTCCGGGTGTCGCAGCGAGACGTTCCGCCACCTCCCTCTGCACCATCAGAACCAGCCTGCATGCGGGTGAGCAGGCCGCAGTGAAGTGAGAGATGATCGCCGTGGAGGCGCTGTACGGGAGATTCCCCACCATCTTCACCGGCCCATCACCAAACAGGGAAAGTAGGTCTGTTTTGGCCCCATCACCCTGACGCACCTCGAGGCGACCCGATGCGATTTCCGCCGAGTAGCGTTCCTTCATCTCGGCGGCTAACCGATGATCACGCTCGATCAGGGTAACACGCTGTGCAGGCGATGCCAGGATATGGGTCGTCAGGGCCCCCATGCCGGGACCGACCTCCACAAGATGATCCCCCTCCCCCGGTTCCAGATCCGCAATGATGGCCTTCGCAAGATTCGAATCGAAGAGGAAATTCTGACCGAGCATTTTGCTCGGGCGCACACCAATCTGGTCGAGACGGGCGCGGAGTTCTGCCTTGGACATGGAACGATGTTCTAACCGCTTGATCCGTCACTGGCTAGACCTCACAGGGAACAACTTCTTCCCGCTTGTCCCCAAGTTATTCACAGAGGAGAACGCAAAGCCTGCTCCGAGGCTATTAGGCTGAACCTAGCTCCCGGGAAGGAGCGCGGAAGACTGTGAGCGTAGCAAACAGCCCCGCAGGGGTGACACCGCTTCCGGGAGGAAGTGGCATCAATACTTAATCCGATCACCCAAACGCCATCACCCATGCCCAACTTCGCGGCTTGAGCGTGAAGTCTTCTTCCTCCACTCTCGTCGCTCCATGAAAAAATCCGGCTGTCTTCCCCTCTTCCTGTTCGTGGCGTTGGGGGTGAGTCTTTTCGGCAACCTGATTCTGATCGTAGCCCTCGGATCGCGTGGAAGCGGTCCGGCCCGTGTGATCTCGGAAAAGAAATTCATCGAGACGACGGTGACCCCCGGCATTGATTCGGCGGATAAAATCGCCCTGATCCGCCTCGATGGCCTCATCAGCTACGGCCACGGGATCCGCGGTGGCGGCGAGAACATGGTAGACACTCTCAAGGAGGCCTTTCAGCAGGCGGAGAATGATCCGCGCGTGAAGGCAGTTATTCTTTCGGTCGATTCCCCCGGGGGTGAGGTCACTGCCGGCGACACGATCCATCATGCGCTGCAGGGCCTCAAAGCCAAGAAACCGGTCGTCGTCTTCATGAATTCGATCGGGACCTCGGCCGCTTACTATATCGCCTGTGCCTCCTCCTGGATCATGTGCAGCGACACGACCTTCACCGGGAGCATCGGCGTCATCATCTCGACTCTTAATTACAAGGAACTCTTCGGAAAGATCGGCCTGCAGTCTGTGATCTTCAAGAGCGGGAAATTCAAGGATGCCCTCAACGGGGCCCGCGACCTGACCGAGGAGGAGAGGACCTACTTCCAAGCCCTCGTGATGCAAACCTATGACCGCTTCCTAAGCATCGTCTCCAAGGCGCGAAAACTCGATCCTGAACAGCTCCGAAACGGGGTGGCAGATGGGCGAGTCCTCAGCGGCAAGGACGCATTCGCCGCCAAACTCGTCGACCAACTCGGCTATGTCGAGGATGCCTACGCCAAGGCCCGCGCACTGGGCAAATCACCCGGCGCAGAGATCGTCCGCTATGAGAAAAAGAGAGGACTCGGGCAATTCTTGAAACTCTTCGAGGATTCCGAGAAGGGGGATCTCAAGGTTGATCTCAACATCGGGCCGGAATCCGGGCTGAAGCTTGAGAGCGGCCGCCTCTACCTGCTGCCCTCTTTTTATGCTCGCTGAGCGGATGCAGCTCTTGCTGGCGGAGGGTGGACCCTCCTCTCCGGCTATGCATCCCGCCATGCTGATCAGCGGATCTGTTCTGGCAATCCTGCTCGGTCTTTACGGACGACTGGCGCTCCGGACTTCCTCACGGGCTGTCATGACGACGAGATCCTTCGGAATTCCCGACGCAATCTGCGCCGCGATCCTGGCCCTCTGGATGATCTCCATCATTTGGAACTCCTTGGGCATCGACCGAGGTATTTCTCTTCGTGCCATTCTCGGCAACTCGATCCTCTACTCCTGCCTGATCCTGGGCATCTTCGGGGTCATCGGCTTTCAGAAGGAATCCGCCGTTGCGCTGTTCGGACTGGAACCCTCACGACTACCGAAAACGGCAGGGACCGGACTTCTCTGGCTAGTGATCATCTATCCGCTGATCCTGGCGGCACAGTGGTTCACGCAGGCGGTTTTCGGAGAGAGCGATGGCTCGCAGGAAATCGTGCGCTACTTTCTGGAACACCCCGATCCCAAGCACCGCATCGCGGTTATCCTTATGGCGGTGATCGTCGCCCCAGTGGCTGAGGAGATCATTTTCCGTGGCTATTTCTACGGGGTGATCAGGCGTTTTGGCGGACGCATTCCCGCGATCCTGACCTCTTCCCTGCTCTTCGCTGCGATCCATGTCCACCTCCCCTCGATGCTCGGTCTCGGACTTCTTGCCGTCATCCTCTGCCTGCTCTACGAACGCACCGGGTCGCTCTGGGCCACGATGACAATGCATGCGGCCTTCAACGCCACAACCATCGCCGCGCTGATCTTCTTCCCCGAGTTGGCGGGATAACGCGAGAAGACCGGGCATTATGAAAAAGGCTCAAGGGAATATTTCGCCCTCATCGGAGTCGGAGTTACTGGAACTGATCTCGTCATTGCTTCCAAAGCCCTCGCGCGATGTCATGACAGGGATCGGCGATGACTGCGCTGTGATCAGGCCGATGCATGGCAGCAAATTCCAACTGCTCAAAACCGACGCCCTGGTCGAGGGAATCCATTTTGCATCAGGTACACCTCCTGAATGCGTTGGTTGGAAGGCTCTCTGCCGACCTCTCAGTGACATAGCCGCCATGGGAGGTTCCCCCCTGCACGCCATGATCACGGTCGCCGCGCCATCCTCTTTTCTATCCTCGGAGTGGAAGGCCCTCTACCGTGGCATCGGCAAGGCAGCCCGCGAATTCGGGGTTTCGGTCGTGGGTGGCGAGACGGTCCGGTCTCCCAGCCCGCTTTTTCTCTCGGTTTCGCTCACGGGTACGGTTCCCAAAAACTGTCTCAAGCTCCGCAACGGAGCCAAACCGGGTGATCTGATCTGCGTCACTGGAAAGCTTGGCGGCTCCCTCAAGAGCGGCAGGCATCTTGGATTCACGCCCCGACTCAAGGAGGGGCAATGGCTAGGAAGCCGTAACGAAGTCACCGCGATGATGGATCTGAGCGACGGCTTGGGAAGCGACCTTCCCAAACTCGCCGCAGAGAGCCGTTGCTCGTTCCAGATCGATCCGGATTCCCTACCGAGACACCGGGGATGCACGACCGCGGAAGCATTTGCAGACGGAGAGGATTATGAACTGCTACTAACGGTTTCTCCCAAGGCATGGCCCTCCCTCATGGAGGACTGGAAGGTACATTTCCCCAGCACCCCCATGGCCTGCATCGGGCGAATGACAAAGGGGGATTTAACTCCCACTCCCCTGCCCTCCGGCTACGATCACCTTCGCCAGACCAAGTCATGATCAAGCTCGTCTATCACAAGCCTGGGACAGCTCCCGCCTCGCTCGAGGTGGAGGGGAGCGGAGAATCACTTCCTCCCGTCATCAGTATGATCCGGTACGACGCCTCTTCCTACGAAGAGATCACCTGCCGTGACGCCGCCCAGACTATCGCCGCAATCGATCCCTTGAAACGGAACTGGATCAATGTCGACGGACTCCGCGATACGGAGACGATCCGCTTGCTGGCATCCCATTTCGGCCTTTCACCACTTCAGATTGAGGACATCGTCACGACCCAGCGTCCCAAAATCGAGGCCTTGGACACGGGGATATTTCTGGTCACCACGATGATCTACTGCGAGAGGGAGAGCGAATTGGGAGCGGAGGTGGAGCAGTTGAGCATGTTCTTCGACCGGAACACGGTTCTGACTTTCCAGTCGGAGAATGGAAGGGATCCCTTTGACGGCGTGAGGGCCCGTCTGGCCCGGGAGGGAACGATCGTGCGAAAGTCCGATGCGGATTTCCTCGCCTATGCCCTCCTTGACAATGTGATCGATCACTTTTTCCCGGTGCTCGAGATGATCGGAAACGAGTCGGAGTCGCTTGAGGAAATCTTGATCCACAACCCGACCAAGGCCGCGCTCAAGGAACTCTTCCAGAACAAGCGTATCCTGCTGGAAATCCGCCGCCTCTCATGGCCTCTCCGGGAAGTGATCGGCACCCTGCTACGCAACGACTCGGGGACCGTGTCGGAAACCACCAAGGTTTTCCTCAGGGACTGCAACGACCATCTCACCCAGGTGATCGACATCACCGAGAGCTTTCGCGACCTCACCACCGGTCTGATGGATGTCTACCATTCGAGCCTGAGCTTCAGAACCAACGAGATCATGCGCGTCCTCACGCTTGTCTCGACCTTCTTCATTCCCCTGACATTCCTGGCGGGTGTCTACGGCATGAATTTCAGCACCGAGAGTCCGTGTAACATACCCGAACTCCATTGGCACTACGGATATCCCCTGTTCTGGGGGATTGCCGTGCTTATCGGGGCAGGCATGTTCATATTCTTCCGCAGGAAGAAATGGCTCTGAATTGTTACCCATTCCAGTACTTCCGAATATGAGCAGTGAGAAATCCAAACGCCCGATCCTGATCCTGACCTCCGCCTTCGGAGAGGGACACAACGCGGCGGCCCGTAATCTGGCCAAGGCGCTTCATCAACTGGATCCAGAACGCCCAGTCGAGGTGAGGGATCTCTTTGCGGAGGCCTACGGCGGTCTCTACAAGGTGGCGCAGAAAGCCTACTTCCTGTTTATCAATCACTTCCCGGGACTCTGGGGGGCCTTCTACAGCTACCTGGACCGGGACAAGAATGCCCCGCGACGAATTGCGGTCTACAAGCGCGGTGCCCGGTTGCTGGCTCATACCATCCAAACCATGCGCCCGGCCGTGATCGCCTCGACCTATCCGGCCTACAACCACCTGCTCGACCATCTCCACGGCAGAGTGAATCGTCCCTTTAAAACCGTCACCGTGGTCACCGACTCGATCACCATTAACTCCCTCTGGCACAGCGGTCACTCGGATCTCTATCTGGTGCCCAATGAGGTTACCGCGCAAGTCATGAACGAGGCGGGCGTGGATCGCGGGAGCATCCGCGTCACCGGCTTCCCAGTCCCACCGCTCTTTGAGCAACTTCGCGGCCACCGAGAAAGTCCCGGCCCGGGCCGTCCGCCGAAGGTTCTCTATCTCGCCAATCCAGGACAGAAGAATGCCACGCGCATTCTCCGTCATCTCGGCGAGATCGAGGGGATCGAACTCTCCGCCGCCTGCGGACGAGACGAGGATCTCCGCAAGGAACTCCAGAAAGTCGCCGATACCCTCGAAAAACCGATCCGAGTCGAGGGATGGATGAGCGACCTACCCGAGCGTCTGGCCTCGAGCCATCTGATCGTGTCAAAAGCCGGAGGTGCCACCGTTCAGGAATGTCTCGCGGCAGCTACCCCTCTGGTCATGAGCCAGGTCATCCCAGGTCAAGAAGAGGGCAATGCGGAACTCCTGACCAAGGCCGACTGCGGCTGCACAGCCACCTCGCCGCAGACCATCGCTGCAGCTGTCAGGCATGCCTTTTCGCACGGGGCGAATGTCTGGAAAACCTGGGAAGCCAATGCATGGAAAACGGGAACACCGGATGGAGCCAGGAACTCGGCGAAGGAAGTCCTGCGCAAAGCAGGCCTTCAGGTGGGTTAGACTGAAGGCTGAAAACCTATTTTGAAAATCGACGCCGTCATCTTTGATATCGGGAATGTCCTGCTGACATTCGACTATTTCATCGCGGAGCGGGCGCTCGTTGCCCATACGGGTATTGAGGCGCCCCCCTCCGTGGAGGATCTGCATCCCCTCAGAATGGATCATGAGACGGGACGCATCCCGCGTGAAGATTTTGTACGCATTGTCCGCGAAGCGTTCGCCCATGACGGTCCGGAGGATCACTTCATGGAAATCTGGACCCGGATCTTTCAGGTCAATACTCCGATGGTCGAGTGGGCCCGCTCGATGCACGGGAAGGTCCCGCTCTACCTCCTTTCCAACATCGGCTGCATCCATCACGACCACATCTTTGAGGAATATGATTTTTTCAGGATGCTTTTTGACGACGGGGTCTACTCCTACAAGGCTGGCGTCATGAAACCCGAGCGTCGGATCTTCGAGATCGCCAGAACACAGTTCGGGGTCGATCCTTCGCGCACCCTCTACATCGATGATCTGGAGGAGAATGTCCGGGGAGCAGAGTCCGTGGGATTCCTCGGCCATCACTACGACCCCGTGCGTCATCACCACTTTGACGAGCACCTCCGCGATCTCCGCACCGGATCGGGAGAGTGATTCCCATGACCTCCGTGGAGAGACGTACGGTATGGATCCTCGGGGATCAACTCAGCCTTAGGAATGCTGCGCTGGAGGCGGCCCGGAAAGGGCGTGACCGGCTGCTGTTCATTGAATCCAGGAAGACCTTTGGCAAGCTCCCGTACCACAGGCACCGTCTCCTCCTCATCCTCTCGGCGATGCGCCACTTCGCGGAGGAGCGTCGTGCCGAGGGGTGGGAGATCGAGTATCATCGTCTGGGTGACGCACCGGACATGGAGAGTATCCTGGCCAGTCACTGCTCGGAGCATCATCCCGCTGCGATCCTGCTCACCGAACCGAACAACCACGCAGAGAGGATGGCCGTAGATTCACTTTCAGCAAAGCTCTCGGTGCCGCTGACTGTCATCCCAACATCACAGTTCCTCTGCTCGCAGAAGGAATTCGAATCCTTTGCCCGTGGGAAGAAACGACTCCTCATGGAGAACTTTTACCGGGAGATGAGAAGACAGACCGGCCTTCTCCTGGAGCCTGATGGATCGCCCACCGGTGGATCCTGGAACTATGACGCGGAGAACCGGGCCACGTTACGGGATTGGCAGAAGGCCGAAAAACCAACCCCCGGACCGCTTCCGCGCAAGACTCCCGACCAGATCACAAGGGAGGTTGCCGCCGATCTGGAGCGTTTCTTTCCAAAGGCCATCGGAAAGGCCGATAACTTCTCCCTTCCCGTCACTAGGGCAAACGCCCTGGCATGGCTTGAACATTTTGTCTCGCAGCGACTCCCTGACTTCGGAACCTGGCAAGATCTCATGGTCGAGGGGGAAGCCGACATGTTCCATTCGATCCTCTCGCCGATGCTCAATATCGGGCTTCTGGACCCCATGGAATGTGCGCGGGCTGCTGAACAGGCCTATCATGACGGAATGGCCCCGCTGCATGCCGTGGAGGGATTCATCCGACAGATCATCGGATGGAGGGAGTTCGTCAACGGCGTCTACTGGCTCAAGATGCCTGAATACGAAGAGGTCAATGGGTTGGCAGCTAACCGTCAGCTCCCGCGTTTTTTCTGGGACGGTGAGACCGAGATGAACTGTCTCCGTCAAGTGCTTGGGGAGACCCTTCGCAACGGCTTCAATCACCATATCCAGCGCCTGATGATCCTCGGGAATTTTCTACTATTGGCGGGCGTCCGGCCGCAGGAGGCACTGCAATGGTTCAATGCCCTCTTCATCGACGCCCACGACTGGGTGATGGCCGCCAATGTGCTCGGAATGGCCCTGCATGCCGACGGCGGCTTCATGGCCACCAAGCCGTATGCAGGCGCAGCCGCCTACATCGGTCGGATGAGCAACTACTGTGAGGGTTGCTCCTACAATCCAGACCTCAAGTCAGGACCCAAAGCCTGCCCCTTCAACCTGCTCTATTGGAACTTCTACGACACTCACGCGGACCGCTTTGCCAATAATCCCCGCACCGCCATGCCGGTACGATCATGGCGAAAACGGCCAGAATCCGACCGATCGAAGATCGTCAGCGAGGCCCGGGCGTTTCTCGATTCTCTGGATTGAGTTTCAATTCGGGACCTCCCTTCAGCCAGGAACGGATCGTCGGATTCTTCGGATCACCCGTCAGGATAACCGCTCCGGTCTGATCCTGCCGAAAGAGGGTGACCCCAAGATCGCCCAGCACCCCCATCCATTCCTGAGAAGGGATGGAGTTTCGGCCGAAACCACCGACCGGGGAAATCAGGGCACGTGGAGCGATCCGACGAAGCAGGGTACAGACAGGTTCTATCCGTGCTCCCCCCAACGGCATCACCACCAGATCGGCCCGCAGCACTTCTGGAGCAAGCGCCTTAAGATGAGCAAGGGCGGCATCATCGGTTTTCGTTACCCAGATCACCGTCACTCCAGCCATGCAAAGCTTCAGGATCATGGCATCCCCCTCAGAAAGGAGGGTCCGCGCGAAAACACCGGGACTCAACTCCCATTGCGTCCCTGATTTGGGATAGGTGGAGTGGACTTGTGATGAAAAGATTGCCCGGGCAGAGGGAGATTTTCCCGAATCATTTGGCAATACAAGGTCTCTGATTCTGAAATCACGTCGCAACGACGGAATCCCCCCAAGGTGGGCGGCATCCGATCGAGTCACGAGAAGGCTTCCGATTCTGTTGACACCAGCCGATTCCAGCATCGGCAGGATGGTTCTCTCGGCATCTCGTTTTCTCCCCGCATCGATCATCGTGGTGGAAAAGCCTTTGCGGATCACCGTGCAGGAGCCCCCACGAAGGTCTAGGAAGGTGATGACAGGGTACGTTTTCGGGGGTGGCCCGATGAACCAATGTCCTCCGGGCAGGAGCGCACTCCCCTGCACGGTTATCAGAAGCAGTTTGGTGATGAGCCAGTTTGCATTATTAAAAGCCCCGGCCACCCAGGGAAAAAAACCTCCCGTGAGCAAGGAAAGCATCCCGAGCGACAGAACTCCGAAGGCTAGCGGGACGGCCATCAGATTGGCGCCCAACGCTGAAAAGGAGATGAGATGAAAATAGACGAGCGTCGGCAGAAGCGAACCGATCCAGGCGGCGAACGAGACGGATGCTAGTGCCGCTAACTCTGCCCATATTGCAAAGCGTATGCGCTCGGGGTGCGTCAGAAGCCTCGGAGGAAGAAAGGAATCGGCGCAGTGCCATGCGGCGATCCGATGCCGAATCAGCGACGCCAGGAGAAGGATCGCCAGAACCACCGAGTAGGAGAACTGCCATCCAGCAGAAAAGAGTGCGTTGGTGTCGGCGGCAAGCTGTAGGAAGGCAGCCGCCGCGAGAGTATTCACTGGAGGCGAACGTCGAAAGAAGACTAACCCGAGAAGGAAGAGCGAAGCCATGGAGGCTGCCCGCAGACTCCCATCTTTGAATCCTGTTACTGAGACATAGAGAAAGAGCAACGGGATCGTGGCCGCAACCGACCAGCCTCTGGGAACCCTGATAAGCTGGAAGAAGAACCAAAGGATCACAGCGACCATGCCGACATGAAGGCCCGAGACTGCAAAGAGATGCATTGTTCCCGTGAACCGAAACTCCTCGGTGAACCCCTCCGGGGCATTCTCCGTGACTCCTAGACAAGTTCCCTGAATCGCACCAAGCACCGCCGAGGGTTTCTCCAAATCGATTGCAAGAATCCGTTCCGCCCAATGTCGGGCCGCTATGGAGAAACCGACGAGGAGATTGCCGTGGCCTCGTGAAATCATTTGACCGGGAACAGAGGGATCGAGCCGGAACTGGGTAAAGATCCCGTGCCGTGCTAGCCATGCCGGATAGTCCATTGCTCCTGGATTTCTGGGCGGTTCGGGACGGGATGGAACTGCACGGAAAGCGACCTTATCGCCATATTCCACGGCATCCCCCGACCAGCGAACCATCACACTGATCGGGGAAGCAGTGATTGTTTTTTCATCTCCGGCAGGCGAAATAGCCTCGATGCGGAGTGGAAAGGAGAGAGCTCCCGAGGGCGACCTGTGCGGTTCCTGAGCCACGACTCCCCTCACCTCGTATTCGCCGGGATGGCGATCCAACCACTCAGCGATCCATCGTGAGGGGCTCTCATTCCAATTCCATCCATGAATCAAGGCAAAGGCGGCAAAAGTTATTCCAAGTGCCGGAATGGACCGGCCAGCCGATCCGCAACATCCCAAAAAGAGAACAAAACAACCGAGCACGATCCACGAATTGATCGGCGACACGGAGAGACCGTCGGAGAAAAGTATCCCGGCTATCGCTGCAAGCAGCAGTCCAGCGAAGGGAAGGCGCTGGCGAAATGGGGAGACTGCGTCGGCGGCCTTCACTGGCCGCAGAATTTGAAGAGTAGCGTTTCCGTCCTCCGCTCCTCGCGGAAATAGAATCGCAGGGCCCCGTCGAGTCCCACGCGGGATTCCGCAACGGCGCAGCTGGCGCTCCGGCTGTGGATCTGATGGATCCCGGGATGATCCCGGTGGTAAGGAGTACCCCACACCTCGATCATCGCGGCGGAGGCCACCCGGTCCAGCAGGAGTTGTTCAAGGACGATACGCTCCAAGTGACGGTAGTCGACCCCCTCCTGCCCAGGCAGATCTCCATAGCTGAATCGGCGACATTCGTTAAAACCGCGTTCGGGAAATTCCTCACAACTCCCGCGCAGGATTCCAAGCCTCACCCTCGGGTCAAAACCGGCCTCTGCATTGCGATGCGACCAAGTATTAACCGAGACAGTCACACGCATCCCGAAGCCGGGATCGAGAGAGATCCAAAGGTGATCGGTATGACGGTCGTGAACCGGGGGTTCGACCCTCCCCTTGAGATCGCTTCCGACGACACGCACTAGCGGCGTCGCGATCTCTTGGAAGATCCTTGGCCCCCGGCGTCGCTTCATCCAAGCGGAGGAGTGAAAGGGTACTAACCGCCGCCGCCGGTATCGAAGGAGAAGGGACTGTAGCAGGACTCGGTGTAGGCCGAGTCATACCAGTCGTCGATCAACGGAGCGTTGTAATAATAGGGCTGCTGGTCCTGCTCCAACTTGGAGTTGGTGCGGATCCACTTGGGAACCTTCTTTCCGGTTGGAGCCTTCGGCGGCGGGCCGTAGAAACCCTCTGTCTCGGTCAGGTATGTCAGAAGGTGCGGCTTGGCTCCAGCGGCCTTGAGCGCGGACAGCTGGTCGGCGGAGAAATTGTAAGGCCGCTGGGTACTGCGCAGATAACCGACACTGATGTGGGAGGGAACACGAGCCTTCACCAAATTCATGATGTCCGCGTAATCAAGAGGGCGTGCTGCTGAAATCTTGTCGGCCGTGGCCTGATTCACATGAGCGGTGGTGACAGCCGTCGTGATCTGTGGATCCACCTGGGGACCAGAGGCACATCCGGAAAGGAGCAGAACGACAGGGGATACTGCCGGAAGAAGAGATCGGAAAAGCTTCATGCGTTCTGCTTCATTAGCCGACTCTCCCCTCACCTTCAATGGGATAGTGGAAGCAACCCCCACCCTTTTTTCTTGTCCCCACAGTTCCGGAAAGGCATTCCCGTGGGATGGTTCTTCGATTCCTTAGCAAATACCGCGATACCGGCCTCCTGCTCCTGCGCATTTTGATCGGCCTCTCCTTTCTGGCCCACGGGCTTCCCAAGATCACGGCGGGCCCCCTCCTTTGGGTAAAACTAGGCAAATCGATGCAGTTTGTAGGAATGGGGGCCTACCCCATCTTCTGGGGCTTTATGGCCGCCCTCTCCGAGTCTCTCGGAGGCTTTCTCCTTCTCATTGGCTTCTGCTTCCGTCCTGCCTGCCTCTTCCTTTTCATCACCATGGCAGTGGCCACAACGATGCACTTCAACACCACTCCGGGAGATCTTTACGAGAAATGGGATGTAGCCTCCCATGCGATCGAACTAGGCTCACTGTTTCTATCACTCCTGCTGATCGGACCGGGCAAGTTCAGCGTCGATCGGGAATAATTGGGGGCCTAGAACTAGAAGCCTGGAGTCGGGGAGGAAGGTTTTCGACCCAGTTTCCTTTTCAGGATTTCAAAAAACTCCCGGAACCCCTCGATCTTCAGAGCCCAGCTTGCAACTAGGAAGAGGACGACGGCGCACGCAATAACCCCGAGAAGCGCTCCGGCGCGCAGAAGAATGGAATCATTCTGGAGTGAGGCGAGCCATGGCTGACACCACCATCCGATCACCCCGATTGGAACAGAGGCGAGCAGGCATCGAACGAGCGTTGAGCACATCGCTGTGGTCTCAAGGGATCCCGAGACACGGGTCATGAAAAGGTAGAGCAGGGTGAAGTTCACCGTGGCCGCGGCAGCTGTCGAGAGGGCGAGCCCCCGGTGCCCCATACCGAGTCGGAAAATGAAAAGCCAGTTGAGCACCAGATTCAGCCCGATCGAGAGGAAACTGACCGTCATCGGGGTCCACTTCCGGTCGATCGCGTAAAAGGCAGGCGAGAGCACCTTGATGCAGGAGTAACCGACCAAACCGATCGCATAGAATTGGAGGGCCTCAGCCGTATGCAGGGTGTCGGCATCGAGGAATTTACCACGCTGGTAGATCAGGGCGATGATCGGCTGAGCAAGGACGATCAGCCCAACTGCTGAGGGAAGAGTCAGG
This sequence comes from Pseudomonadota bacterium, assembly GCA_009928265.1. GTDB lineage: Bacteria > Verrucomicrobiota > Verrucomicrobiia > Chthoniobacterales > UBA6821 > UBA6821. The sequence continues at coordinate 20,224 of RFPR01000005.1, forward strand.
AAGACGGCGAGGCGCATTGCCTTGGCCAGCGTGGAGCGGAATCGACCCATGTCCCCCAGCGCGGAGACCCGCGAGATGACGGGCAGAGTGACGGTGGCAACCGCGACACCGAAGACGCCAAGAGGGAGCTGCATTAACCGGAAGGCATAGGAAAGCCAGCTGATGGGGCCATTCCCGAGATAGGAGGCAAAGATGCTGTTCACCATGACGTTGATCTGGACGGCACTGGCCGCTATCACCGCCGGAAGCATCAGGATCAGGATGCGACGGATGCCAGGATCCCTCCAGTCAAAGTCCAAAACCAGTCGGAATCCGGCCCGGAAAAGGTCGGGGATCTGAACCCCCAGTTGAAGCAATCCACCCAGCAGCGTTCCTAGGGCCAATCCGACCAAGGAGCGTTCCCCGAAATGAGGGTCAATCAACCAGCCAAAAACGATTCCACCGGCAATCGAGCCGATATTGAAGAAACTGGAGGCCAACGCCGGAACAGTAAACCGGTTCACCGCATTGAGCATCCCCATGACCAAGGCGGCCAACGAGACCAACAGGATGAAGGGATACATGATCCGGGTCAGTCCGATCGTCAGCTCTGCTTTTTCGACTGGAAAACCAGGTGCCAGGAATCCAATCAGAGGAGCAGCGAAGATCACCCCGAGGATGGACAGCAGACTCATGAAGACCGTGGTCAACGTGGCGACCTTTGAGGCCAGCTTCCAAGCAGAACCCTCGCCTTCTGTTGCTATTTTTTGCGAAAAAACAGTCACAAAAGCCGTGGAAAGAGCACCTTCCGCAAATAGATCTCTGAGAAGATTTGGAGCCCGGAACGCTGTCAAAAAGGCATCCATTCCCCGCCCCGCACCGAAAAGACCGGCAAAAATCAACTCCCTGGCCAATCCCAGCACACGGCTGAGCATGACCGCTCCCGCGACCACTCCGGCTGCTTTGGTATCAAGGCGATCGCGACTCATGAGCAATGTCCTGATCCATGCCGGGATCCATATTCTGCCCGACGCAGACGATCCATGATGGCTACGCCGATTCCCTGTTCGGGAAGCGCCTCAGAGTAAATACCCTCCACCCCACTCTCATCGATTGCACGAAGATGGGAGTAAAAGTTCGCAGCAGCCTCTTTCAGATCTCCGGATGAACTCAATACCTTAACCACCCCAAACCGGGCGGCAATATCGCCCGCTGGCTGCCTAAAGGCCAACAAACCATGAGAGCCTGCATTGGATAATTCCATGATGTCCGATTTCAAGATTGAAAGATGCTTTCTCGGAGCATAATGCCCCGGAAGGCTACCAGGAGTCTTCACAATTGATTCACCCTGGATGATATGTCCGAATTCCTTCAATTGATCCTCTGTAATTGGCCCCGGACGCAAAATCTCCATTCCCTGTGGTGTCAGGGAGAGAATGGTGGATTCCAATCCATGCTGAGAAGCCCCTCCATCCAGTATCAATAAAATGACCTCACCCAGTTCAGATTGGACATCCAACGCCGTGACGGGACTGATCCTACCAAACCGATTGGCACTCGGAGCTGCTAAGGGAGATCCAACCTTACGGAGGACTTCCTGAAAGAGAGGATGGGCCGCCACACGAACGGCAATCCGATCCGATCCCGCGGTCACCAACTCAGGGATGTCCGGATGCTTCTTAAGAAGCAAGGTTAACGGCCCTGGCCAGAAGGCGTTGGCCAAGCGATTAACCAGATCTCCCTCGATATCCGATTCAAAGATAGCAACCCTCTCAATCCATCCCGCATCTGGGAGGTGAACAATGAGGGGATCAGTCAGAGGCCGCCCTTTGGCTTCAAAGATCGAGGCAACGGCAAGCGGTTGGAAAGCATCAGCCGCCAGGCCATAGACTGTTTCGGTCGGAACACCGGCTATTCCGCCGGCTTGGAGTAGGGCCGCGCATTCGACCACCCCCTCCGCTCCGGACACAATGCGGGCGCTTCTGCTCACGGAAATCTCGTTAATCCCCCGCTTTAGCGACGGAGTTTTGAAAGTGGCTCCAACCTGCTAGAGGCTGCTGCTTTTGTCTGGGTGGAGCGGAATTCCCTTAATTTTTCCGCCAACCCCTCATGAAGGAGGGCGAGTTGGGAGACGGCAAAGAGGGCCGCATTCTTGGCCCCTGCCCCGCCGATGGCAAAAGTGGCCACAGGGATCCCTGCAGGCATCTGGACAATCGAGAGCAGGGAGTCGAAGCCCTCCATGGTCCGGCTCTTCACCGGCACCCCGAGAACAGGCACCGTCGTCTGCGCAGCGATCATCCCGGGCAGGTGGGCAGCCCCTCCCGCTCCGGCGATGATGGCATGCAACCCGCGAGCCTCGGCTTCCTTGGCATAAGTCGCCATGGCGTCGGGCATACGGTGGGCGGAAACGACACGGTATTCGCAGGGCACCCCGAATTCCTCCAGGATCGCCACGGCGTGGCTCATGGTCTCCCAGTCACTCTTGCTTCCCATCACGACCCCTACGAGCGGGGCGGAAGCTTTTGCAGATGGACTCTTGGAGTAGGCACGGGCGGGCTTTTTTGCAGGCATGGCCGAGGTTAGCCTCGACTCGCTGCCTCGATCAACCCCAACTCCCCCACCCTTCGTTGTTTTCACGGATCTCGCCCCCCGTTACGATGCCTAGCATGTCAGGCAACATTATCCTCATCGGCTTCATGGGCTGCGGCAAAAGCAGCATAGGCCGACGGCTTGCCTCGCGTCTGGGATACGCCTTTCTCGACAGCGATGAGTTGATCGTTGAGTCGGCGCAAGGAAAGAGCATCAGTGACATTTTTGCCGAGGAAGGAGAGGACCGATTTCGTGAACGAGAGACCGGGGCACTTCAGGAGCTCATCGATTCCACCTCGATCGTGCTCGCCACTGGGGGCGGCGCTGTCCTGCGACCCGAGAATCGGGAGATCCTCCGCAAGATCGGCACAACGGTCTGGCTTTATGCCGATCCCGAAATCCTCTTCGAACGCGCAACCCGAAACCGCAAGCGTCCCTTACTCGAGGTCGAGAACCCCCGCACCACCTTCAATACACTCCTGGAATCACGGCTTCCCATTTACGAGGAGGCTGCCGACCTGAAAATCGATGCCTCAGGCCTCTCTCATGAACAGACGGTCGAGTCGATAGTGTATGCTGTCAAAGGGAGGGCTTCACGCGACGCATGATGCCTAACCGTGGAACGACCCGCCTGTTGTCATTGACGGGGTTGTCCCCGGGGAATAATTCTAGTTGTTTCCGAGCGGCCCCCTGACGCCGGCAACCAAATCATCATCCACCATGCCAAATATCGCCATTAATGGGTTCGGCCGCATCGGCCGCCTTGTCTTCCGTGCCATCGTCGAACAGGGACTCCTCGAAAAGGGGTACAAAGTCGTCGCCGTCAATGACCTGGTTCCGGCCGACAACCTCGCCTACCTCGTCAAGTACGACTCCACCCAGGGCGTCTTCAAGGGCGAGGTCCACAGCGAGAAATCCTCCTCCGAGGTTGCCGAGGACGACACGCTGGTAGTTAACGGCCACAAGATCAAGTGCCTCGCCGTGAAGGAAGGACCAGCTGCCCTTCCCTGGAAGGATCTCAACGTCGATGTCGTCATCGAGTCGACCGGTCTCTTCACCGAGGGCGAGAAGGCCAAGGGTCACCTCACCGCCGGAGCCAAGAAGGTGATCATCTCCGCTCCTGCCAAGAACGAGGACATCACGGTTGTCATGGGCGTGAACGACGAGAAGCTCGACATCTCCAAGCACAGCATCATCTCGAACGCCAGCTGCACCACCAACTGCCTCGCACCCGTCGTCCACGTCCTTCTCAAAGAAGGATTCGGCATCGAGGAGGGTCTCATGACCACCGTGCACAGCTACACAGCCACCCAGAAGACCGTCGACGGTCCCTCTAAGAAGGACTGGAAGGGCGGCCGCTCCGCAGCGATCAACATCATCCCCTCCACCACCGGAGCCGCGAAGGCCGTCGCCCTCGTCTGCCCCGAGGTGAAGGGCAAGCTCACCGGAATGTCCTTCCGCGTGCCGACCCCGACTGTTTCCGTCGTTGACCTCACGGTCAAGACTACCAAGTCCACGAGCTACAAGGAAATCTGCGCCGCAATGAAGAAGGCCAGCGAGACCTACCTCAAGGGTATTCTCGGTTACACCGAGGACGAAGTCGTCTCCAGCGACTTCATCCACGACACCCGCTCCAGCATCTTTGACGCCGGTTCGGGCATCGAGCTCAACGACAAGTTCTTCAAGCTCGTCTCCTGGTACGACAACGAGTGGGGTTATTCCAACCGTTGCGTCGACCTGCTCAAGAAGATCTCGGCCTAACAACGGCCCGACATTACAGGGGGCAGGAAAAGCAGGCTCGACCTGACTTTCCTGCCCTCTCTTCTTTCGATTCACCTCAATTTTTCACACACAACCCTCATCACCATGGCCAAGAAAACAATCAAGGACATCGACCTCGCCGGCAAACGCGTCTTCATCCGCGTCGACTTCAACGTCCCTCAGGACAAGCAGACCGGAGAGATCACCAATACCCAGCGCATCACCGCCGCCCTTCCCACCATCCAGCATGCGCTGGACCAGGGGGCCTCGGTTGTCCTTGCCAGCCATCTTGGCCGTCCCAATGGCGAGCGCGTGTCCAAGTACACGCTCAAGCCCGTCGCCGCCAAGCTTAAGGAACTCCTCGGCAAGCCGGTGAAGTTCCTCGACGACTGTGTTGGTGCCGAGGTTGAGGCCGCATGCGCCGCCCTCAAACCGGGCGAGCTCATCCTGCTAGAAAACGTCCGCTTCCACATCGAGGAAGAGGGCAAAGCCAAGGATGCCGAAGGCAACAGTGTGAAGGCTGACCCCGAAAAGGTCGCCGCTTTCCGCGCCAGCCTGAGCAAACTTGCCGACGTCTACGTGAACGACGCGTTCGGCACCTCACACCGCGCGCATTCCAGCGTAACCGGCGTCGAGCTTCCTCACAAAGTGGCCGGCTTCCTCGTGGAGAAGGAACTCGCCGCCTTTGCGGCTGTCCTTGAGAGCCCAAAGCGTCCCCTGCTTGCGATCCTTGGCGGCGCCAAGATCGCCGACAAGATCCCCCTTATCCGCAACCTCGTGGAGAAGGCCGATGACATCATCATCGGGGGTGGCATGGCCTATACCTTCCACAAGGTCCTCAACGGCATGCAGATCGGCAACAGTCTCTATGATCCCGCCGGTGCCGAGATCGTCCAGGAGCTCATTGCCAAGGCCAAGGAGAGGGGTGTGCGTATCCACCTGCCCGTCGACTTCATCACCGGTAACAAATTCGCTCCGGACTCTGATCTCGGATCAGCAACTGTTGAGAGCGGCATCCCCGACGGCTGGGAGGGATTTGATTGTGGGCCCAAGAGCCGCGAACTTTTCGACAAGGTCATCGCTTCCGCAAAAACCATCGTCTGGAACGGCCCCTGCGGTGTATTCGAGTTCGACATCTTTGCCGAAGGCACCAAGGCCATGGCCCATGCCGTTGCCGCTGCCACGGCCGCCGGTGCCATCACCATTGTTGGTGGAGGTGATACCGCGACCGCCGCAAAGAAATTCGGAGTCATCGACAAGGTCACCCACGCCTCAACCGGCGGCGGAGCTTCCCTAGAGCTACTCGAGGGCAAGACCCTTCCCGGAGTCGCCGCATTGCACGAGAAGGCCTAATATTCTTCCAGAAACAATCATGGCCATTCCCCGCAAAAAATTCGTCGCAGGAAACTTCAAGATGAACACGACCTCCTCGGAGGTCGCCCCTTATCTGGAGTCCTTCCGCCTGGAGACCGAGAAGATCAATGAAGTCGACATCGTCCTCATCCCTCCCTTCACCTCGCTCTCCAAGGTCTCCGAAATCCTTGGCGGCGCGCAGAAAATTCGACTCGGGGCGCAGAACATGTCCTCCGAAGCCAAAGGCGCCTACACCGGCGAAATCTCCGCAGCCATGTTGCGCGATCTCTTCGTGCGCTACGTGCTGGTCGGCCACAGTGAGCGCCGTCGTCTCTTTGGTGAGACTGACGAGACAGTCCGCCGCAAGCTGGTAACCGCGCTTAATTCCGAACTCCGCCCCATCCTCTGCATCGGGGAGACCCTTGAAGAGCGCCAAGCAGGTCAAGAAAAGAACATTCTAGAATCCCAACTGCGCGCCGCCCTTGAAGGACTATCCGCCGAGGAAATCTCGGAGGTTGTCATCGCTTACGAGCCTGTCTGGGCGATCGGAACCGGCCTCACCGCAACTCCTGAGCAGGCCCAGGAGGCCCACTCCTTCATCCGCGACCATCTCGGCAAATTGGCTGGCACCTCCGTGGCGAACAAAGCCCGCATCCTCTACGGAGGAAGCGTAACGCCCTCCAATGCCAGGGAACTCATGTCCCAAGAGGACATCGACGGAGCACTGGTCGGCGGCGCAAGCCTCGACCCACGCGGTTTCGCGGAGATCGTCGCCGCAGCGGTTCCCGCCAAATAAAGCAAGCTGGACCGCGCGGGGGCGCGGAGGCGCAGAGAGTTTTTATGGGTTGAAGCCGCTTTGGCGGCTTTTCCTTCATAATTCATCATTCTGACTTCATCCTTTTGGCATCATGCTTCGCCGCCTTGCATCACTCCCCGTGGTGCTTGTCTGCGTGGTGACCATTACCTTTTTCCTGATCCGTCTCTCGCCGGGAGGTCCTTTTGATTCGGAGCGGAAGCTACCTGCTGCCATCGAGAAGCAGCTTCTGGCCAAGTACAAACTCGATGGGCCGATCGTGACCCAATACACCAGCTATCTTAAGGACCTGTTACACGGCGACCTCCGGCTTTCGACCAAATACCGCAACCGCTCGGTCAACGAGATCTTGGCCCAGACCCTTCCCGTTACCCTCACGCTTGGCGTCACCGCACTTCTCATCGCCATCACGATAGGGATCTGGCTGGGGGCCTTTGCTGCGGCCCGTCCGGGTACATTGGCAGAGTTTGGTGCCCTTGCCGTGATGCTTCTGGCGATTTCCCTCCCCTCATTCGTCCTGGGCCCACTGCTGATCCTGATCTTCTCGATCAAACTGGCCTGGCTGCCGGTGGGCGGCTGGGGAACCCCGGCACAACTGCTGCTTCCCTCCCTCACCCTGGCACTCCCCTATGCAGCAGTCATCGCCCGCCTCCTGCATGATAGCCTCAGGGAAACACTGCTTGAAGATTTTGTTAGGACGGCCCGTGCCAAGGGGCTTTCAGAACGCGTTGTTGTCTACCGCCATGCCCTCCGCGTGGCGATCCTCCCAGTCGTCTCCTATTTAGGCCCGCTCACGGCGAATCTGCTCACAGGGTCGATCGTGGTGGAGACGATCTTCCACATTCCGGGAGCTGGAGGATTCTTCGTGAATTCGATCCTCAATCGCGACGGATTCCTGCTCGGCGGTGTCGTTATCGTCTACTGCGTACTTCTGATGCTCTTTAACCTGCTGGTGGACCTCTCCTACCGCTTCCTCGACAGGAGAATCAGGGCATGAGCTCCGCACGCCGTCTTTCCGCCTCAGGAAAAGCAGCCGCTCTGGTGCTGGCGATCATGGGACTTGTCGTCATCGTCGGACCTCTCCTGCTTCCTGGTTCCTACTCCCTCCCCTCCCCGCTGACCTATGCGGCTCCCAGCACAGCCCACCCTTGCGGTACGGATCTTAATGGACGCGATCTTCTCCTGCGGATTATGGAGGGAGGCAGGATTTCCCTTCTTGTCGGTCTCTGCGGGGCTGCCATCAGCCTCTTCATTGGCACCGCCTACGGACTCGTGGCGGGATCCTCGGGCGCGGGCACCGATAATGCGATGATGCGGGCAGTTGACATCCTCTACTCCGTCCCACGACTGATCTTCATCCTTGTGTTTATCAACGCCTTCAATGAACGCCTCCAGCTTGCTGCGAGTCACCACGGGTGGGACTGGCTAGTAGGTTCCTCCCGGCTCGTCATCCTGATCCTTAGTTTAGGGATTATCGAATGGCTCACGATGGCCCGGATCGTCCGGGGACAGACGCTCACACTCCGGGAGCGTTCCTATGTGGCAGCGGCCCGGGTACTTGGCGTGGGCTACTGGACAATCCTTCTCCGGCACATCCTACCTAACCTTGCCGGAATTATCCTTGTCTATCTGACACTGGCCATCCCCTCGGTCATCATCGACGAGGCATTTCTGAGCTTCCTGGGACTTGGGGTTCAGGCACCCCAGTCGAGCTGGGGATCACTCCTTGCGGAGGGAGCCGCTTCCATTAATCCCCTCAAGGGGGCCTGGGGGCTTATCCTCTTTCCGGCCCTGGCCCTGCTGACCACCCTGCTTGCGCTCTACTCGTTGGGTGACGCCATGCGCCGCAAGATCGGAGCCAAAGGGGACTGACCCCTGGGAGTTTTCTTCCCTACTTGCCCCGAGACATAACGAGCGGGCACGATAGCACCATGAGCGAAGTCGCCGCACGATCCATCGTGGAGAGATTGCGTGCCAAGGGATTTGAGGCCCTCTACGCGGGAGGATGCGTTCGGGACAGGCTCTTCGGGCTGGAACCTCACGATTACGACATCGCCACCAATGCGCGTCCGGAGCAGGTCGAGTCGCTTTTCCCGAGGACTGTTCCCGTCGGGGCACAGTTTGGTGTGATCCTTGTCTTGGAGCAAGGAGCGGAAATCCAAGTAGCAACCTTCCGTGGAGACGGCGCCTACCTTGACGGCCGTCATCCCGAGAGCGTCGTCTACACCGACGCCAAAGGGGATGCCCGCAGGCGTGATTTCACGGTCAATGGACTGTTCTGCGATCCTCTTAAGGATGAGATCCTCGACTTCGTCGGGGGACGCGATGATCTGAAAGCTGGGATCCTGCGGGCGATTGGCAATCCCTCCGAACGTTTCGCCGAGGACAAGCTCCGGATGCTTCGGGCCGTTCGGTTCGCCACCACGCTTGGTTTTACGATTGAGCCGGCCACATGGGACGCCGTGAAACGTCATGCTGCGAAGATCCATGCCGTGAGTGCCGAGCGAATCCGCGACGAGTTCTGTAAAATCCTGCTCTCACCCAATCGACTCCGCGGATTTGACCTACTCGAGGAGAGCGGACTCCTCCGTGAAATCCTCCCCGAGATGGAACCTCTCAAAGGATGCGACCAGCCTCCCGATTTCCACCCGGAGGGAGATGTCTTCGTCCACACGAGGTTGATGCTTTCCCTTCTTAAGCCGGAGGCATCCCTGCCGCTTGTCCTTTCTGTTCTCTTCCATGACCTAGGCAAACCTGCCACGCGCATGGTTGATGAGACGGGCCGAATCCGCTTCAACGGCCATGAAGGAGTCAGTGAGAGGATGAGCCTGACCATCCTGCAACGACTGCGATTTCCCAATGAGGTGATCGACGCCGTCCTGCCTGCCGTCCGCCTCCATATGAGCTTCAAGGATGTCCCCAACATGCGTGTCGCCACGCTCAAGAGAATGATGGCCCGCCCCACCTTCGACGATGAGCTGGAGCTCCACCGTGTCGATTGCCTCGGCAGTCACGGGATGCTCGACAATCACGCCACCCTGATTGCCAAGCGGGAGGAGTTTTCACACGAACCACTGATTCCTGTTCCTCTTATCACGGGCAATGACCTTATCGCCATGGGATGGAAACCAGGACCACAATTCGCCGAGATCCTTCAGGCCACCCAGACACGCCAGTTGGAGGGGACGCTCTCATCACGCGACCAGGCGCTTGAGTGGCTCGCCGCGGAATTTAGCGAGAGTGGTGGACAGTGAGGGGATCGAACCCCCGACCAACTCGGTGTAAGCGAGCCGCTCTACCGCTGAGCTAACTGTCCAAAACTTGAGTGGCTACCATGCTATCGGCTGATGCAGCTGACAAGCTGGAACTAAATTGCTCCGAGCAGATTCACGACGACATCCCCCCCCATTCCCTGCCCGATCTGAAGAGCGGTGCGCGGCACAGGCGGCATCTCACCGTCAGGCATCCCGAGACCCAGAGACTCATCGATT
>RFPR01000041.1 GCA_009928265.1 Pseudomonadota bacterium
GAGAAGCACGGCATCCCCTATCACGAGAAGAAACTCGGCCAGCAGTTCTGCGACGGCAGTTCCCGGGAGATTATCTTCATGCTGGAAACCGAATGCCGTGATGCCGGTGTACGGATCCTCTGCGGATGCCGTGTGCAGGAGGTCGTAAAAAGGGACCACTTCGAGGTCGTCACGTCGCGGGGAACCTTCACGGCGGATGCTGTCGTTGTGGCCACAGGTGGACTCTCCTTTGCCAAACTGGGCGCATCCGATCTGGGGCATCGGATCGCGCGGTCCTTTGGCATCAATGTGACCGAGCTTCGTCCAGGGCTTGTCCCCCTGACCTTCCAGCCGCAGGAGAAGGGATTCTACGAGCCGCTGGCCGGGGTCTCCCTGCCGGTAAGGATCACCCATTCCGGAACGAGTTTCGAGGAGGCGCTGCTTTTCACTCACCGAGGGGTCAGCGGGCCCGCCATCCTCCAGATTTCCTCCTACTGGAATGAGGGGGAGCCTCTCCACTTTGACCTCCTGCCTACCAAGGAGGAGTCTGAAACCTTTACCGCTTCCCTACGTGGTGGGGCCACACCGCTGCAGGTCCTCTCCAAGGTCTGGCCCCGGCGCTTTGCCGAGGCTTGGTGCGCCCGTCACTCTCCCGACAAGCCCCTCGCCCGATGCAGCAAGGCCGAGACCGAAGAGATCACTCGCAGCCTGCACGGTTGGGAAACCCGCTTCTCCGGAACGGAAGGATACCCCAAGGCCGAGGTGACCCTCGGGGGTGTTGAGACCGGCGAACTCTCCTCCAAAACCATGGAATCGAGAAAAGTGCCGGGCCTTTATTTCATCGGCGAGGTGGTCGACGTGACGGGCTGGCTCGGCGGGTATAATTTCCAATGGGCATGGGCCAGTGCTCACGCCGCAGGGACTGCGGTGTGAAGGAAAGGATGAAGGAGGAATTATGAGGGATGAAAAGAGACTCATGCTGGGAATCGGGGTTTTCTGATAAATCACCTCAATCTCCCATTCATGGTGCCATTCACCACACTTGCTTCAAACTTCATCATTCATCATTCAGAATTCATACTTTTCCCTTCTCTTCCATGCGTCGTCGTAATCCCATCAAGTCCTCTGATCCCCGTCGTGTCACCGAGGAGGCTGTGGCTGAAGTACGCGCCGTCTATGCGGAGCTTGAAGCCAATCCTCCCGAGCGCAACTGCACCCTGCAGACCGAATGTTGCCGTTTCCATCTCACAGGCCGAACTCCCGTACTGACCAAAGGTGAGGCCTTCACCGCGGCCAAGGCTGTCCGGGCCGCAGGTCGCAGGGAACTTCCCAAGCGTGATGACGGGGCCTGTCCCCTGCTCCATCCCCTCACCTCACGATGCATGATTTATGAGGGGAGACCCTTTGGATGCCGCACTCATTTCTGCGATGCAGCGGGAGGCCCTTACACACGGAAGGAGGTCTCTGACCACATCCGCAGGTTGGAAGAGATCGACGAGCGTCTCGGTGGTGACGGAGGCCGTGACATCACGGTCGCCATCCGTGATGCGCTGGAAGAGATCAGGTGACGTTTGAGAGATAGGAGTTGGGAGCTTTGGGGGTGGAATTCGTTGACTTTCGACTTTCGACTTTCGATCCAAATCGAGATGCTCTTTTGATGACCATGCGTCCCGGCACTGCCCTTGTGATCGTAGGTCATGGTTCGACGACCAATCCTGACTCGAGCGAACCGACTCATCTGCTCGCCGATGCGATTCGTCACCGTGGGATCTTTGACGAGGTTCACTGCTGTTTCTGGAAGGAGGAGCCCTCCATGAGGGAGATCCTTCATGCCGTCTCTGCACCCGAGATCTACATCGTTCCGAATTTTATCAGCGAGGGATACTTCACCCGGTCGATCATTCCCCGTGAACTGGAACTGCAGGGTCCCCTCACCACTCGCGATGGAAAGAGCCTCAGTTATTGCGATCCGGTCGGCAGCCACCCCTCCATGACTCAAGTACTGCTAAGGCAGGCGCGGGAAACCGCTCCCGATGTTCCGGAGCGTGAGATCAGCCTACTGGTCGTCGGTCACGGCACAAAACTGGATGAAAACTCAGCCAAGGCCGCTGTTCATCAGGCCTCGCTGCTCTCCGACCTCGGCATCTACGCGGAGGTACTGCCCTCCTACATGGAAGAGGCTCCCTTTGTCTCGGACTGGGCTTCGATCACCAAGTCGGCCCATGTCGTGGTGATCCCTTTCTTCATCAGTGATGGCCTGCACAGCTATCAGGACATCCCAGTTTTACTCGGAATCCGCAGCGAGATCGGCCCTGCAGCCAGTCAGTCGAGTGTTTTCAGCGAGAATCCCCATGCGTTGCACGGCAAGAGTCTCTACTACGGCCGTGCCCTCGGAACCGACCCAGGGATGGAACAGGTGATCTTGGATCAAGTGAAGTCATTTGACGCGAAGTACTCCTCATGAAGGCGCTAATCCTTATTCTGAGCAGTATTGCCGCCTCACTCTCTGCGGTCGATGCGGCATTACCCTACCCGGAGGGGGAAAAGGCGGCCGCCATCGAGAAGCGCGTGGATTCCCTGCTCGAAAAACTCACGCAGGATGAAAAAATCAGTCTGCTGGCAGGTGACGGATTCGACGGGATGTCGACCACGGCTGTCCCACGGCTCGGGATCCCAAAACTCGTCATGGCCGATGGGCCTCAGGGAGTCCGCGCACACGGCCCCGCATGCTCTTTCCCAAGTGGTATCGCGCTAGCCGCGACATGGAATCTCGATCTCGCCTTCAAGTATGGGGCGGCTCTCGGACGCGAGGCTCGAGCCCGCGGTATACACATCCAACTCGCCCCGGGCGTGAACATCGCAAGAACGCCGCTTAACGGGAGAAACTTCGAGTATTACGGCGAGGATCCCTTTCTGACCGGGGAGATGGCGTCGGAATACATCATGGGGCTCCAATCCCAGGGTGTCGCGGCCACCGTGAAGCACTTTGTCGGCAATGATACGGAGTGGCGTCGCATGGAGATCGAGTCACTGGTGGACGAGCAATCGCTCCGCGAGATTTATCTCCGGCCCTTTGAAAAGGCTGTTAAGAAGGGAGGCGTCTGGTCGGTGATGTCCGCTTATAATAAGGTCAATGGATCTCCGAGTACTTCCAGCGACCTCTTGCAGACGGAGATCCTCAAGAATGAATGGAAGTTTCCAGGACCGGTCATGTCGGACTGGTGGGCCACCGAATCGGCCGAGTCCATAGCCAAGGGACTCGATCTCGAAATGCCCATGGGCTACAGGGTTAATAAGGGAACAGTCAAAGCGGCTTTGGCATCAGGAAAGCTGACGCAGGACCGAATCGACGATGCGGTGCGTCGCCAACTGCGGATGGCGGTTTCCATGGGATTTGCCGACCGGGAACAACAAAGAAAGGATCTGCCTCTTGATTCGACGGAAAATTCCGCCGTTGCTTCTCAGATTGCAACCGAATCGATCGTCCTTCTCAAGAACGAGGGATCCCTGCTGCCTCTCGACAGATCGAAGCTCAAACGTCTGGTTGTCTATGGACCGAATGCCCAGGACACTCCAGCGGTGGGCGGTGGAAGCGGCGGCGTGACGCCCTTTCGCAAGGTGAGTTTTCTGGAAGGAATACGCAACGCCCTGCCGCCGGGAACCGATATTTTCTACGCCCCTCTTCCCGATAAGAAGAAGTTCTCGGTTTCGGATTTCCTTGATTTCGGAAGAGCCTCCGCCCGACCGGCCAGGATCTCCGACATCAAGAGGATGATCTCGATCGACCAACCCGGTTTCACCAAAAACACCACCTCCGAGGAAAGACGGATCGGGATTTCTTGGGGAAAATATCTTCCGCCCGATGACGTGCCCAAGGGGCGCGAGGCCCGTGTCTGCTGGGATGCCGTCATCGAGTGTCCGGATGGAGGGATCTACGAACTGGTCTCGGAGGGGCATCCCGAAATCCGCCTCAATGATCGGGAACTCGGCAATCCGGCAAGCTATGTCATGACGCTCCAACCCGGATCGAAAACCCCGATTCGTGTCACCGCCAACGAGGTGGGAAGAGGGTCAGGCAGGGTTTCCCTGACCATTCGTCCTGTTTCCCGTGAAGCCACCGGGGTTTTCCCGGCCCGTGATGCGGATGCTGCGATTGTTTGCGTGGGGCTGAATCCTGAACTTGAGGGCGAGGGTTACGACAGGGGGTTTACTCTCTCAGTGCCCGAACAACGCCTCATCGAGCAGGTCTCCTCTGCCAATCCCAAAACGATTGTGGTCCTCAGCGGAGGCGGCGCAGTGGACATGAAATCCTGGATTACCCATGTCCCCGCTATCCTTCAGACTTGGTATCTCGGACAGTCGGCTGGCACGGCGCTTGCATCGGTGCTTTTTGGTGAGGTGAATCCCTCCGGACACCTCCCTTGTACCTTTGACCGAACCATTGAGGAAAATCCCTCCTCGGGGGATTATCCCGGCATCTTCACAGCCGGTAAATCCTGGCCGGTGGTCCGTTACTCCGAAGGGATCTTTTACGGCTACAAGGGATACGATCGGATGGGACGGGATCCCCTCTTCCCTTTCGGCCATGGGCTATCCTATACCACCTTCAAGATGGAAGGCATGGCGGTTGAGTCGGAAGCTGATGGGGTGAAGGTGATGGTGAAGGTCACCAATACGGGAAGTCGGGAAGGGGCAACCGTCGTTCAAGTCTATCTGTCACTCCCAAATGAAAATACTCCTCGTCCTCTGAGGGAATTGAAGGGTTTTGAAAGGGTCTCCCTCAAACCTCATGAGTCACGGCAGGTAAAGATCAGCATCCCGACAGAGGAGCTCCGATACTGGCATCCCGATCTTCATCGCTGGGTCGATCCCAGCGGGCCCCTCAAATTTGAGTCGGGGTTTTCGGAGCGGGATCTCCTCCAGAGTGTTACCCTCCCATCGCTTCCTGTCACGAAATCGTAACATACTCCGAGGCAGATCCCTCTGCACAGAGGGACCGGAACACGCTACAAAACAAATGATGCATCATCTTTTTGCTGAATTCCTTTCCATCCCGCCGGGAACGTTGGCGCTGCTCCTGCTGGCCCTGGTCCTCGCGCTGAGCTTTGAATTCGTCAACGGCTTCCACGACACGGCCAACGCGGTGGCCACCGTGATTTATACGCACACCCTCCCCGCTGTTCCGGCGGTTATCTGGTCGGGATTCTTTAACTTTCTCGGGGTGCTTACCTCTACGGGTGCCGTGGCCTTCAGCATCGTGAATCTCTTGCCTGCGGAACTTGTGATTCATGTCGGATCTGCGGCCGGATTTGCCATGGTCTTTTCGCTCCTCGTCTCGGCCATCCTTTGGAATGTCGGCACGTGGTATTTTGGACTTCCCGCATCCAGTTCCCACACCCTGATCGGATCCATCATCGGCGTTGGCGTTGCCAATGCGCTCATGAGCGGTTCCCACTACTGGGGTGACGGAGTGAACTGGGGCAAGGCCAAGGATGTCGGCATGGCCCTACTGATTTCACCGGTCATCGGATTCTGCGTGGCGGCCCTCCTCCTGATCGTGATGCGAATCCTCGTCAAGAATCCCCGCCTCTACACCACGCCTGACGCCAGTCACCCTCCTCCGGGATGGATCCGGGCCCTGTTGATGTTCACCTGCACCGGCGTGAGCTTTGCACACGGATCCAATGACGGCCAGAAGGGCATGGGTCTCATCATGCTCATCCTGGTGGGCATCCTTCCCTCTACCTACGCTCTCAAGCAGCACAGCACCATTCGTGAGCTGGAGGCGCTGCGCCAGGAAATGAAGGATACCGTGGCCTACTGTGCCACCCATTCCACCGGAGCAAATCAGGCTCTGATCGCGGGCGATCCCGCAAAAGTCGTCAGCGGGTTCCTGCAAGGCTCCCACCAGACCACGCCCGAGCTTTTTGCCTCCATCGGCATGATTGCCGCGGATTCCTCCTCGATGATCGAGAACGTTTCCACGATCGGGGAGATCCCCGAGAAGCAGCGTGGCGTCCTGCGGTCGGATTTGTATCTCCTCTCCACGGTCATGACCAAGCTGGCCAAGAATCACCAACTCGACTCCCCGAACGCGGAAAAGGGTGCCAAGGCAACAGCCGAAACGATCAACGGGGTCACCAACTTCATCCCTGTCTGGGTCAAGGCGGCAGTGGCCCTTGCCCTCGGGCTTGGCACCATGGTCGGTTGGAAGCGCATCGTCGTCACCGTTGGCGAGAAGATCGGCAAGACCCACATGACTTATGGACAGGGAGCCGCGGCCGAACTGGTCGCCATGACAACCATCGGCCTTGCCGATAGGTTCGGCCTTCCCGTCAGCACGACCCATGTCCTCTCCTCAGGTGTCGCCGGGACGATGGCCGCAAGCGGTTCGGGACTCCAGATGTCAACTGTCAGGAGTATCTTGATGGCCTGGGTATTGACGCTTCCTGTCTGCGTTTTCCTGGGAGCGGGTCTTTTTGCATTAGGTCTCAACCTGATCGTGAGGCTCGGTATCAACTGACCACTTCAGGAAACCGCCCTCAGTTCCCCGGGTTGCCGTTTACCCATTCCGGGAGTAAATTGTGATTTCGGGGTCTTTCGATCCCGGAATCATGAATGAATTCCACGTACGCTCGGGCGCCATCATCGCGCTGCGTCTTTTTGACATCGCCTACTCGATTGATCTGAAACGGATCGAGGATTTGAACAACGAAAGACGCAAGGGGGTGACCATGCGATCCTCCCTTCTTTCGGCACCAGTGAAGTCATTGGCCTTCGACGTGCCGCCGGTCCTGCTCACCCTTCCTCCCCTGAGAATCGCGGTAGGAGGGAGGTCGATGGAGTGTCCGCTGACGGTCCGTTTCTATGAATTCGGCGTCGTCTCCATATCCCTCCGCTTCCCTGCGAACGACATCCCTTGGTCAGGGCTGAGTGAATTTGCCAACGAGGTCGACAGGACCGTGGGCCCCCGGGGTTCGCACTTGCCATGGCAAGGAATCCTCGAGGACCTCCGAGAAACCTTTTTGCCTGCACTCCAACGTCCCAATGCAACGCTCTTCGAGGAGGATCACCTCGTCACTGTTGTCCAGGAGTGGGAGAAGCCCATGACCTCCTCCGAGCTTCAGGAATCGCTCGATCTCGTCCCCCTGCTCTCGGGAGAGACTCGTCCCCTGGCCGCCAAGGCCCGCGAGGAACTGCTGCGCCACCGCTTCTCCTACTATGAGGATGATCTTGTGGTGATGACCTGGGACCGCGCTTTCATCTACGAACCGCGCAATGACTCCGACGTGGCCGACATCCTCGAGGTCGCCAACGCCCAGTTGCTGGAGTTCCGCTACTACGACGAACTCCTCGATGACGAACTCCCCCGCATGTACGAGATGGTACGCAGGGCCAGACGCCCACTGAATCTGCTCGCCTCAAGGCGCTTCGCCGACCTTGCCCGCCGCCTCTACACCCTCGTTGCCGAAGTGACCGAACTGACGGAAAAGGCGGAGAATGTGCTCCGGGTCACCGAGGATGTCTATCTGGCCAGGGTCTATCTGGCTGCCCTGGGGATCTTCCGGGTTCCGACGATCAGCGCCTCGGTCCAGGGCAAGCTCGCCATCATCCGGGATACTTATGCAGCTCTCTACGAGGAGGCCTCCAGTTCACGGGGAGAGCTACTTGAGTTTGCCATCATCCTTCTCATCGTGATCGAGATCGGGATAGCGCTGATTCGTCACGCCACTTGAGAAATGAGTGGCGTGGCCGGAGCCCCCGGAAGGTTCATGTAATTCCAGGAAATCCGCTCATCGGAGGGGGCTTTGATCCCATCGGAAGGAATGATTTCAATCATTCCCAGACCGGGCCATGTTCCCATGTTCGGACCATTCCACCACTTTCCGCAGACGGCGCCGCCGGTGATGAATGGGACTCCGTTATCCTGGAGGCGTTCGTTGATATGAACGTGCCCTTGCAGCACCAGTGCTAGTGGGCGGTCCTTTAACCGAGAGAGGACAGAATCGGCATTGAGGACGCGTACCCTGCCAGGAGATGGACCGACAAACGGCCCGAACGAATCACGGAGCGATGTCCTGAAAGGAATGTGGCTGCAGAGGATGATCGGCTGGTTAGCAGGAATCCTGCGAAGTTCGCGATCTAGCCAGGAGATCTGTGCGGCGTCGATCCATCCACGGTAGGGATTGGCTCCTCCAACGACTTTTACCGTATCAAGCATCAGGAACCGGTATCCCCTGAAGGAAAAGGAACGGTAGGTCTCGTGAAGACCGAAATACTTCTTCCAACGCCAACGTGGGTCGTGAGGTGAAGGGCTTCTGTCTTGAAGGATGGGTTCGTAGAAATCGTGGTTTCCGATGATCGGCTCCACCTTGGTATGGAGTTTTTTCAGGAAGGTGTCGGCGACCTTCCACCGTCGATCCATGACGCGTCCGGAATCATAGAATCCTCCGTGGACGAAATCCCCTCCCCCGATGATCAGGTCAGGCTGAAGGGAGTTCATCAGTTGCGCTGCCTGTTCAAGGGCCTGCGGGGCGCCCTTCTCCTCCCTGGAATGGCAATCCGTGAGAAAACCGAGACGCAGTGGTCTAAGATCGGGTGAAAGATCGTTACCTCGAATCGTCCTCGGGAGCAGGACTTGGGTGGTGACAAACGCACCGAGTCCCGCAAGAAAGGCTCTCCTCCCCAGTGGGAGCGAACCCAGGACGTGGGAATCAGGCGCCGAGTCCAAGCCAGAAGGAAGGTTTTGGCTCGGGGGTGCGGCGGTCTGTCGAGAGTCGTTTTTCAAGCCATCCTGTCAATCGCACGAAAGGAAGACCAATCAAGAGGTAAATCGCGGCGATCAGGAGTCCCGTCCCGAAATAGTCGAAGGTCTGGGTGGCTATCCGGGTATAGGCACCGGTCAAATCGATGAGGGTGACCGCCGAGACCAGCGAGGAATCCTTCAGGAGCGAGATGAAATCATTGGTGACAGGCGGGAGGACCATTCGGAAAGCCTGCGGCACGACGACATGGACGAGACCCTGACGATGGGTCATGCCGAGAGCACGGGCTGCCTCCATCTGTCCCTTGGGAATAGCCAGCAGTCCCGCACGATAATTCTCAGCCTCGTAGGCGGCATAATTGAGCCCTAGTCCGAGCATTCCGGCCAGGAAGGGCGTCAGCTTGATCCCGATGTAAGGCAATCCGTAGAAGAGGATCAGGAGCTGAACGAGCAGCGGAGTGCCCCGCACGATCTCGATATAGAGAATAGCGATCGGCTTGAGGGGAAAAGGGCCGTACACACGCATCAGGGCAAGCAGGAAGCCGACCACGATCGCGAGTACCATGCTCAGAATGGAGATTTCCAGAGTCAGGATGCAGCCCTGCAGGATGACCGGCCAGTAGACGAAATACTTTTTCAGGCGGGCGATGATTCCCCCCTCCTGCTCGAACTGGGCGGCAAAAGCCTTGTACTCGGTGTCGGGAAGCGAGGGGTCGGCCTGTTGCTTCAGGGCCTTGGCCATGGTCGGTGTCCAGAGTCCCCAGCGGGAGAGAATGTCGCGGAGCTCACCGCTCTTGACCATCTCACCGAGGGCAGCATTGATCTGCTTGGCCAACTCCGGACGGCTGCGGGAAACGGCGATTCCATAGGTGATTTTTCCGAAGGGAGGGCCGGTGAATTCCAGAGCGGGATTTGGACCCGCGTAGTATTTGGCAATCGGGAAATCAAGGAGAACACCGTAGAGACGGCCATTGCAGACATCGTTGTAGGCGTTGATCTCCTCGGCGTAACTCTTCACCACGACGTTCGGAGTCTCCTCCAGCATCCGCAGGGCTGCTGTCTGCTCCAGTGTGCCGATCTTACGGCCGGAGAGTTCCGCCAGCGAACTCACGGGCGGAGTACCCTTTGCCACGACTAGCTGTTCGAACGTGATGTAGTAGGGATCCGTAAAGAGGACCTCCTGACCCTTTTCAGCGGTGATCTCGATTCCGCAGATCACGCAGTCATAGAGTCCCCTCCCCAATCCGGGGATCAGGCCGTCCCAACTGTTCTGGATAAACTTGGGATCACGTGTCATGTGGCGGGCGATCCCCGTGATGATCTCGAACTCGAAACCGGTCAGGTGATTATGCGCGTCGTAGAACGCAAAGGGGGCGTTGCTGTCGACGGCGGCGGCCCATTTGAGTTCCGAGGAATCCTTGTCACCTGCCGGATCAGCGGCACGTAGGTCGGAGAAAAGCAGTGGAGTGCAAAGAATGGCCGCTATCAAGCAGAGGAGGGAAAACCTTTTCATGGGATGGAATCAGCGTTTCCTCAGATAAAACGATGGAGAAAGCGGCGGGTGCGCTCGTCCTTGGGTGAGGTGAAGATCTCGTCCTCGTCGGAGATCTCAACGATCTCCCCCTGCTCCATGTAGATGATGTAGTCGGAGGCGTCCCGGGCGAAGCGGATCTCGTGGGTCACCACGATCTGAGTCATCCCCTCGGCATCAAGGGCCTTCATCACCGAGAGCACCTCGTCGACGAGCATCGGGTCGAGGGCGGAGGTCGGTTCGTCGTAGAGCATCACCTTGGGATTCATCGCGAGGGCCCGGGCGATTGCGGCACGCTGCTGCTGACCGCCCGAAAGCTGAGCGGGGTAACGCTTGGCAAAACCGGCCAACCCGACCTTCTCCAGCTGACGGAGGGCGTTCTCCTCGGCGACCTCGCGGGGTTCCTTGTTTACCACGAGGGGTGCAAGGGTCACGTTCTCGAGGATGGTCTTGTTGGGAAAGAGGTTGAACTGCTGGAATACCATGCCGACGCGCTGGCGCAGTTCGTGGGCGAAATCATGGAAGCGCGGATCGAGCCTGCGCTCCCCCTCCGAGCGTTCCAGGGTCACACCCGCCATGCGGATCGTCCCGGAGTCAAGTGTCTCGAGCGCATTCAGGCAGCGCAGCAGGGTCGATTTGCCGCAACCGCTCGGGCCGATGATCGAGACCAGATCCCCCTGTTCGACGGAGAAACCAACGCCTTTGAGCACGGTCACGTCACCGTAACTTTTACGCAGATTACTGACTTCGACGATCGGCTCGGACATGGGCTTCTAGTAGTAGTGGATGAGACTCCAAGGTCAATCCGCGAGGAGGTCTTCCACAATGACGATTCCGTAACAGTAATAACGGATCATCGCTCTCCAAGAATGATCACCGCGACCCCCGCAATCACGAGCAGTCCACCGCAGATGGTCATCGGGTTTAGCTGCATCTCACGGAAGAAGAGCCAGGCAAAAACCACCACGAACAGGGGGTACGAAATCTCGATAAGCGAGGCGAGCGTCGGATTCTTGGCCGACATGGCGGCATAGGTCAGAAAGGCGCCCAGTGCCGATCCCCCGATCGAGAAGAGAAACCATCCGAGATCACCCTTCTCCAGTCCCTCCATGCGGAAGGCCTGACCGATCTTTCCAGTAGCCGAGAGCAGGACAAGCGATCCAAGGAATCCGAGTGCCGAATAACCGAAAAAGAAAAGGACGGGACTGAGTCCCTTGCGAAGGATCGGTCCGCTGGCGGCATAGCTCATCCCCCAGCAAAGAGAGGCGGCGATGGCGTAAAGAAGCCACATAAGTTCCTAGTAGTAGCTTTGTTCACGGAAAAACTCCACGCCTCTCTTTGCCGGATCAGGAGCTGTGCTTGCCCGCGGGGACTCCTGATGGTTTCCTAAAGTCATGGCCGTTGAAACTGAACGGAAGTTTCTGGTGTCGGGAGATGCATGGCGTTCCCTTGGCACCCCCGTTCCCTATGCACAGGGTTATCTGTCCCGGGGAAACGGAGTCACCGTGAGAATCCGCATCGCGGGAGAAAAAGCCTTTTTCACCGTCAAAGGACCCGTCGAGGGCATCAGTCGTCCCGAGTTCGAGTATCCCGTTCCCATTGAGGATGCCCGGGAGATGCTCAGGCTTTGCAAGGATCCGGTGATCGAAAAAACCAGGACGCGCGTTCCCCACGCATCCCATGTCTGGGAGGTGGACGAGTTCGACGGCGAAAACCTCGGGTTGATCATCGCCGAGGTGGAACTCTCCTCACCCAAAGAGGAGGTTGCCCTTCCCCCTTGGGTTGGCACCGAAGTGACCGGCGACCCCCGCTATTACAATTCAAATCTGGCGGTCCATCCCTTCCGGGATTGGCAATTCTGACACGCAACCATGGCCCGGAAAAAATCAACAGCTTCCGGAACGGACAAGGGAAAGAAGTCGGGAAAAGCCCGCCTCCATTTGCGACGGGCGAAACCCTTAGGCCCCGAACTCCGCAAGGTCGCTCTTTTACAAATCGAGGCTGCCTTGGAGGCACTCCACGGTAACAACGTATCCCCCGATCCGGTCCACAACGCTCGCACTTACATCAAGAAACTCCGCGCAATCCTCCAACTCGCTTCGCCTGTGATGTCGAAGAAGCAGCGGGAGTTGCCGATAAGCCACCTTAGGGAAGCGGCTTCAAGACTCGGTCCACTCCGTGACTCGGAGGTTCGCGTCCGAACACTCGACTCCCTGCTGGAACAGACAGGCCTTCCCGTTGATGACTACGCATCGCTTCGCGCCGGACTGGCCGATGTCGCCAAACAACGCAGGCACAACGATGCCCGCCGGATTCCCGGCGTTCTGGGCTTGCTTAGGGAACTTCGCGTTTCCGTGGAATCCTGGCCTCTCGATGATCTTGAGGGTAAGGATCTCAGGCGACGGATCCGACGCAGCTATCGCAGGGGAAGAACAGCCCTGGATCTTTGCAGTGCGACACCAGACCCTGATCCCTTTCACCTCTGGCGCAAGCAGGTCAAGCAGCTCTGGTATCAGCTGCGCATCACGGCCGTTTACTGGAAGGATGAGGCGGCCGATCTGATCGCCGCCACGGGTAGGATCGGCCAACTCGCAGGCGACGAGAGGGATCTTACCCTGCTCGGTGAGACCCTGAGTCTCGGCCCCCAGGGGAAGGCAACGTCTCTACTTCAGGCCAAGATAGCAGAGCTGCTCCCCTCCCTGAGGCGTGATGCCGTGACAGCGGGCCATGTCTTTTACGAAACCCGTCCGAAACATTTTGTCGAGTCTCTCGAATTGTGAGTCCCGGATTCGGCCCCTCTTAGTTATGGTGAGATACGCATGAACCCTCCCATCACTCTTCCCTCCCACGCCTTGGTGGAGCAGACCATTGACCAAGCGATTGCGGTCATCCAACCCAACTTCCACATGGGACTGGATGTTTCGCTGGCCCTCATCCCCTTCCTGCTGGCCCTCCTGCTCTTCCGTTCCATCAAACTCCCCTCATTGCTCTGGTGGCCCCTCTTTGCGGTCTTCGTGCTTTTTCTACCAAACGCCCCTTACGTCCTGACGGACGTGATCCACTTCGTGTCAAAAGTCCGGGTGACACCTCCCCTGCCCATCTGGGCAATGAGCATTCTGCTCTTCGAGTACATCGTCTATTTTCTTTTTGGAATGCAGTGTTTCACCCTCTCCATCATGCTGTGGAACGGCCTGCTGAGGCGGCGTGGATTTGGATGGCTAAACCTTCCCCTCGAACTCCTCCTGATCGCCGCAAGTTCCTTCGCGATCTACCTCGGTCGCATCGACAGGCTGAACAGTTGGGACGTCGTGACCGATCCACGGGGACTGCTCGATCACGCACTCCGTGATGCCACAATGCCGAAACCGCTGGAGTTGACCGTGATCTTCTTTATCGCGGTTCTGGTGATCCACTACCTGCTTAAGGGGATGAATTCCTTCGCTCGATTCCTTCTCTCGCCGAAAGCGGCGGATCGTCGCTGACTCCTCTCGCCTAAGGTCCTGGAGGAGCTTCTTAACCAAGCTTCTCAACGGAGCTTCCAGAACATGACAGCCGTGATGATCAGTCCGATCGCGGTGATCATGTGACGGACCATCGATTGGGGGAGCTTCTGGGAATAGGTTGCCCCGAGGTAATAGCCTGCCAAAGCCCCTACGGCCATGACTGCCATGCGCGGCCAGTCGATGAGCCCGCTGACGGTGAACCAGACGGCAGCCACCACGTTGATGAGCCCGCCGATCAGGTTCTTGAGAGCGTTCATCCTGTGTATGTTCGAGAACCCCATCATGCCGAATGTCGCGAGCATCAGGATGCCGATCCCCGCGCCGAAATACCCACCGTAGATGGAGACAAGAAACTGGAAGAATACAGCCGGAAGAACAGCCATTCCCCATGACGGAGGATCGTTGTGTCCCGCAACCAGTTCATCGGAGGCCTTTTGTGCCACAAGCTTCCGGACCACACCCTGAAGCATGAACAGGATGGTGGCGAAAAGGATCAGGTAGGGAACTAATTTGGAAAAGGTCTCCGACTTCCCGTGAGTCAGCAGGAAACTTCCGATCCATCCTCCAACAAGACTGATGGGCAGGAAGGCGGGAATCCAGGGGCGTATTTCCGCAATCAGCTTCCGAAATCCAAAAAATCCACCGAAAACTCCAACGACAAGGGAAAGCGTGCTCGTGGCATTAGCGATCACTGGAGGCACGCCGAAAAGAATCAGTACGGGAAAAGTGATCAGTGTACCCCCACCCGCAATCGCGTTGACGGCACCAGCCGCTGCGGCAGCCGCCAAGAGGGTGATGATTTCCGCCCAATTCACCTTTTCAAGCTATCAGGACAAACCCGCGACTGCGACATCGTTCCCTATAGAACGAATCTGCTTTTGCTAAGCACCCTCGGAAGGCATCGTCTCGTGCCTCCATGCTTACGGCTTCAGGACTTTCCAAATCATATGGCGGGCGCACCCTCTTTGAGGATGCCTCCCTGCAGATCAATCGCGGCGATAGACTGGGGCTGATCGGTGCCAACGGCGCGGGCAAATCGACCCTCTTCTCCCTGATCCTGCGTGAGGCATCACCCGACGACGGTACAGTCGCCCTGGAGCGCAATGTCACGGTGGGATTCCTTCCGCAAGAGAGTGCTCCCTCCGGCGACGAAACGGTCCTTGAACTTGCCACAGCGGTCTCAACCGAGATGGCGCAGATCCAACGATCGATCCGTGAACTCACGGAGGAAGATCCTGAACATCATGAAGCAGCAGCTCGATTCGCGGAACTGGACGGTCACTCCCTTGAGGTGAAGGCACGCCGGATTCTGGCCGGCCTTGCATTCCGCCCCGGCGATGTGGACAAACCCGCACGCACGCTGAGCGGGGGCTGGATCATGAGGGCCCATCTGGCGCGACTGCTGGTCATGGAGCCCGACCTTCTGATGCTCGACGAGCCGACAAACCATCTCGATCTCGAATCGCTTGGATGGTTCCAGAACCACTTGGTCAAATACAGGGGCGCGATCATCGCGATCTCACACGACCGGGCGTTTCTGAACGCCATCTGCGAGAGCATCCTTGAGATCCGCAATAGGAAGCTTAACCGCTATCGCGGTAACTACGACGACTACCTGGGACAGAAAGCGGCACGAAACGAGCAGCAGTGGGCGGCCTACCGGAACCAACAGCGTGAAATCGCGGAGCTCCAGCGCTTCATCGACCGTTTCCGGGCGAAGGCCAGCAAGGCCTCACAGGCCCAGGACCGCATCAAACAACTCGACCGGATGGTCAAGATCGAGGCGCCAGAACCCGAGGAGCCAACGGTCTCCTTCAGTTTCCCCCAACCCGAGCGCTCGGGGCAACGGGTCATCACGCTCGAGGGCATTCGTCAGGCCTACGGCTCCCATGTTGTCTACGAACGCCTCGACCTCGAGGTGGAGCGTGGGCAACGCACCGTGCTGGTAGGCCCCAACGGCGCAGGCAAATCAACCCTGCTCAAGATCCTCGCCGGGATGCTCATCTTGGATGCCGGGACAGTCACTCCGGGGCACCGTCTTTCTGTCGGTTACTTCGCGCAGCACCGCACGGAAATGCTTGAGCTCAAGCGATCGGTCCTCGAGGAGGCATGCGACGGCGTGTCGGGCATTTCGGAGCAGTCAGTAAGGACTCTCCTGGGTTCGTTTCTTTTCCGAGGCGACGATGTCTTCAAGTCAGTCGGTGTTCTCAGTGGAGGCGAGAAGAGTCGCCTCGCCCTAGTGAAGCTTCT
>RFPR01000042.1 GCA_009928265.1 Pseudomonadota bacterium
ACGATCTCATCCTGCTCTACACCGACGGTATCACGGAGGCGCTGGATGCGAACGGCACGGAATACGGCGTGGAGCGTCTTCGTCAGGAGCTTCACCTCAAGGCCTCCTCCGGATCAGCCGAAACGCTGCGCCATCTTGCCGATTCCGTAAGAACCTTTGCAGGTGACCAACCACAGCACGACGACATCACTTTGATTGCGCTCCGGAAGAAGCCAGTTTCATAATAGCCATTCGCCTTGAACCATTACCCGTGAAGAAGAACCAAGATCCAAACCCCGAGGAAAATATCGCCGCTGACGCTGAGAAGGCCCAGGATTCCACCGCGCCCGTGCAGGCTGCCGCTTCCGAAACGGCCGCCACGCCCGACCTTCAGGCTGAAGTGGAAAAATACCGTGATGCCGCCCTCCGCGCAGCTGCCGATCTCGAGAATTTCCGCAAGCGGATGATCCGCGAGAAGGAGGAGGCGATCCGCTTCGCCAATGCGGGCATCCTTGAGAAGCTCCTGCCCATCCTCGACAACTTCCAGCTTGGTCTCGACGCAGCCTCCTCCGACACCGCCGCGCAAGGAATCGTCTCCGGGTTCTCCATGGTCCACCGCCAGCTCGGCGATTTTCTGATCTCCTGCGGACTTCAGCCGATCGACGCCGCGGGCCAGCCCTTTGATCCCAAGCTCCACGAGGCACTCGGCCATGAATCCGACCCGGCGCAGGCCGACGGGGTGGTCCTCCGGCAGACACGACGCGGCTACAAACTTGCCGACCGCTTGATTCGCCCCTCCAGCGTGATCGTCAACAAGCTCTCCTGATACCGGCATGGCCCAGACCAAGAGATGCTACTACGAGGTGCTTCAGGTCACCCGGACCGTCGAGTTCGAAGAGATCAAGAAGTCGTACCGGAAACTGGCGGTCAAACATCATCCTGACAAGAACCCCGGTGACACCACCGCCGAGGAGCGCTTCCGCGAGCTGGCCGAGGCCTACGACATCCTGAGCGATGCGGAGAAGCGCGCCGCCTATGACCGCTACGGCCACTCAGCGTTTCAGGGCGGCATGGGAGGCGGGGGCGGCATGCACGATCCCTTCGACCTCTTCCGCGAGATGTTCGGCGCTGCGGGAGGCGGGGGTGGCATCTTCGATCATTTCTTCGGAGGTGGTGCAGGAGGGGACAACGGCCGCGGATCCGATCTCCGCTACGATCTCCAGATCACGCTCGAAGAAGCCTTTGCCGGTTGCGAGAAGGAGATCGAGCTGCGCAAGCTCGATGCCTGCGGAACCTGCGAGGGAACCGGCGCTTCCAAAGGGGCGAAGGTCTCCACCTGTTCTCTCTGCAAGGGGCGAGGTCAGGTCGTCGCCTCGCGCGGATTTTTTCAGGTAGCCCAGCCCTGTCCTCAATGCCGCGGCGAGGGACGCGTGATCGACAAACCGTGCCGCGACTGCGGTGGCGAGGGGCGGACAGCCTTTGGAGAGAAAGGAAGGGAGAAGGTTTGTGCCGTGCTTGTCGGCCAAGTAAAGCGCGCCTCATCTGGTGGCGGCGAGGCAGGCGTTCGCGGCGGTGGCAAAGGGGACCTCTACGTTGTCATCCATCTCAAGGAACACCCCGTCTTCAGCCGTGAGGGGACCGACCTCCACTGCACGGTGCCCATTCCCTTTGTGACGGCGGCGCTCGGCGGCGAAATCGAGGTTCCTTCTCTCGCCGGCCCCGTGAAGATGAAAGTCCCCGCCGGCACGCAGGGGGGCAGCGATTTCCGGCTGAAGGGCCATGGCATGCCACGTCTCCAGTCCGTCGCCAAAGGAGACCTGCATGTCCGCCTTGAAGTGGAGGTTCCGACGAAACTCGACGAGAACCAGCGTAAGGCGCTCGAGTCGTTCGCCGAACTCTGCGGCGATCATAACACCCCGATTCATCGGAGCTTTACCGAGCGGATCCGAGACCTGTTCTCGTAAAATCGGGAACAGGTAATTTGGGCTATAAACCCATACCCTATCCCCTAACTTTCATCTCCTAGCTCCCGCCGATTAAGGGAGCATGTCCCCCGTGGCCCCTGGCAATCCCGGCCGCTATGCGTTCCGCCAGCAGTTGACGGACCCGTGGATCCTGCAGCTTTGCGTTCTCCTTGGGATTGGAGACGAAGCCGAGCTCGAGAAGAGTGGCGGGACGCTGGTTGTGATGGAGCACATAGAAGCGCGCGTATTTCACACCACGGCTGTGTGATCCGTAGCAGGTGGCGATCTCGCGCAGGATGTTGGAGGCAAACGGCGCCGAGCGTCGGTCGTAGTAGTAGGTCTCGACCCCGTCGGCGGCGCGGCGCGGGGAGCAGTTGAAATGGATGCTCACGAAGGCCGCGTCGGGACGGGCGTTGGAGATGGCCGTCCGTCCACCGAGCGGGATGAAGACATCCGTCGTCCGGGTCATGACGACCCTGTAACCGCGGGCTTCTAGGAGAGGCTTGAGTCTGCGCGCCACATCAAGAGTGAGCATCTTCTCGGACAATCCCTGACGTCCCCGGGCCCCGTTGTCATAACCCCCGTGACCAGCATCAACGACCACCGTTCTGAAATTGGAAAGACTCGCTCCCTCTTCAAAGAGGGCGCAGCCAGGCAGCAGCAACGCTGCCAGCAGAAGCAGACAACGGGTGAGCGCGTTCATGAAAGGACGTTCCGTCATGACAGCGAAAAATTTAGGGCACAGCCAGAGAGGCGCAATCCTTTAAGAACTCAAACCTACCCAGTATTTGCTTCAGCACGCTGTCTTGCTCCTTTAGATTCCAGCGATGCTCGGCAAACGCATTATCCCCTGCCTGGACGTCGATGGGGGCAGGGTCGTCAAAGGAACGAAGTTCGAGAACATCCGTGATGCGGGCGATCCGGTCGAGTGCGCCCGTTCCTATGACGCCCAGGGAGCAGATGAACTTGTCTTCCTCGACATCACCGCCTCCCATGAGGGACGCGCCACGATGCGCGAAGTCGTCGAAAAAACCGCGGATGCCTGCTTCATGCCTCTCACCGTCGGCGGAGGCATCCGCAAGGTCGAGGATGTCCGGGCTATGCTGCTAGCAGGAGCCGACAAGGTCAGCATGAACACCGCTGCCTTGGATAATCCCGATCTCGTCAACGATTCTGCCGAGGGCTTCGGGTCGCAGTGCGTGGTGGTCGCTATCGATGCCCGGCGCGACGGACGGGGGGGCTGGATTGTCCACACCCACGGCGGCCGAAAGCCGACCACTTGGCAGGCCGTTGACTGGGCTATGGAAGTAGCCAAGCGAGGAGCAGGAGAAATTCTTCTTACCAGCATGGATTCCGACGGAACCAAGAAAGGCTATGATTTAGCTCTTACTGCCGCCGTCAGTGACGCGGTCGGCATCCCTGTGATCGCCAGCGGCGGTGCGGGAGACATCGACCACATGGCCGAGGTGCTGACTGTCGGCAAAGCCGACGCGGTGCTCGCAGCCAGCATCTTCCACTTCGGCCAGTACACCGTAGGAGATGTGAAGAAGGAATTGGCCGCGCGCGGAATTCCAGTCAGGCAAACTGCCTAGCCCTTCTCGTCGTAGCAATAAGGACAGCTCACCTCGTACTGATACCGAGGATCTTTGACCTCTTCAGCTGTAAGCGGTTCCTGGCATGCAAAGCAGAGTTGGCTGCCGGTTTCTTGAAGCCCCGGATCGACGCCGACGCGCTTGTCGAAGACGAAGCATTCGCCCTCCCAGTGCGCTCCCCCACACTCCTCAAAGTACTTTAAGATTCCTCCCTCGAGCTGGTAGACCTCCCGGAAGCCGGCCCGTTCGAGATACGGCGCGGCTTTCTCACAGCGGATTCCGCCGGTACAAAAGCTGACGACTGGCGCCTGCTTCAGCTCTTCGGGCAGGGCGTCGACTGCAGCAGGAAATTTTCGGAAATGGCGGATCGGGAGGGTGACTGCTCCGGCGAAGGTGCCGAGCTTCACCTCGTAAGTATTGCGCGTGTCGAGCAGCGTGACGGGGCGTCCCTCGTCGAGCCAACGCTTCAGCTCCTTGGCAGGTAACCGCGGCGATGTATGTCGAGCCGGGTTAATCCCTTCCACGCCAAAGGCGATGATCTCGTTCTTGAGTTTGACGAGCATGCGGTTAAAGGGCTGCTCGTCACTCTCGCTCAACTTGGTCTCCAAGGTCTCCAATCCCGGGATGACTCGGATCGTTTTAACTACTGACTCCACGGCTGTGCGCTCGCCGGCGATGAAGAGATTGATTCCTTCAGGACTCAACAGGATGGTCCCCTTCAGGGCACGGGCGATGCACTCGCCCTTGAGCCGCTCGCGCAACTCCGGCAGATCTCTTAGCTCTGCAAACTTGTAAGCGGCGGCATTGAGAATCGGTAGCGGCATCTTCAGTAAGTGAAGAGGTCAGCGAGTTTGTGCACCTCGCCGGTCGCCTTGTCGAAGGCGCGCAGAAGTTTCCCCTGCACGTTGCGCGTGAGGCGGCGCCCCTTGCAACCCCGCTGAACCATCTTGTGGGTGATCTGCTCGGTGGAAGCTGCCACAAGATCGTGGGACTTGAGTCCCTTCTCCGCCATCAAGCGGGCGAGTGGCTGCTCTCCGAGGTCGCGTTCGACGTCGTCCAAGGGAATCCCAGGCTCAGACCGTCTGGATCAGGTCCGTGGCTGTCTTGCGGACCTTTGCCAGATCGGCGTACTTGTCCTCGGCGCTGCGGTAGCCAAGTGCGCAGCAGACGACGGAGGCATAACCCTGCTCCTTGAGCCCAAGGATGGCGTCGTATTCGGCCGGAGCAAATCCTTCGATTGCGCATGTATCGACGCCAACCAGCGAGGCGGCAGTCATGAGATTTCCCAGTGCAATGTAGGCCTGGAGCGCAGCCCAGTGGGGAATACGTGCCTCGGCTCCGGGGGAGAGCAGGCTGCCGTACATCATGCCACGGTATCCCTCGAGTGACTCGCGGGGAATGTTCCTGACCTCGACGATGCGGTTGAGGAAGGCGTCTATCTCGGTCTCGGTAATACCGGTGCGTGCGGCAAAGACAACATAGTGGGAAGCATCGACAACCTGCGTCTGGTTCCAGGAGTGGGGCTGGAGTTGCCTGCGGATCGCGGCATCCTTCACCACGAGGAAGCGGTAGGGTTGGAGGCCGAAGGAGGAGGGAGAAAGGATGAGTGTTTCCTCCAAGGTCTTCCACGTGGCCTCGGGGATGATCTTCGAGGCATCAAAAGTCTTGGTGGCGTAGCGCCAGTTCAGAGCATGGAGGAGTTGGGTGTCGGTGATCGTGTGGCTCATCGGAATAGGGTGTTGATGGTTGAGGT
Organism: Pseudomonadota bacterium; assembly: GCA_009928265.1. GTDB lineage: Bacteria > Verrucomicrobiota > Verrucomicrobiia > Chthoniobacterales > UBA6821 > UBA6821. Next base: position 5,289 of record RFPR01000042.1, read on the forward strand.
TTGAAATTGTTCAGCTGATCGCGCCGGCTTTGGGGAGTGGGTTCGTCCGGGAAAGTTCCCCGCGGATCCTCGCCGCGATTGCCTCCGGCGTAAGGCCGTATTTGGCGCGCAGGATTGCACCGGAGCCGTGCTCGATGAACTGATCGGGCCAGCCGATCCGCAACAGCGGCGTGGTGATCCCCGTATCGGAAAGGTGCTCTGCCACGGCGGAGCCGAAGCCCCCAGAGGTCGCATGATCCTCGAGTGTACAGACCAGGCGGGTTCCCCGCGCAAAAAACTCGAGTGACACGCTATCGAGCGGCTTGATCCATCGTGGATTGATGACGGCCGCCCTGATGCCCTCCTTTTCCAGAAGATCGGCAACCTCGCCGGCAACCTCGCAGAAATTCCCGAGACCGAACAAGGCGACGTCGGTGCCGTGACGGATCACCTCCGCCTTCCCGATCTCCAGCAGGCGGGGCGTCTTTTTCGGAACGGCTCCTGTTCCCGTTCCACGCGGATAGCGGATGGCCACCGGGCCCTCGTGGTGGTTGGCCATCGTCCAGAGCATGTCGACGAATTCCTCCTCGTCCTTGGGTTGCATGGCGATCACGCCGGGAATGGATCGGAGGTAGGCGATGTCAAAAAGCCCGTGATGGGTCGGGCCATCGTCCCCTGATAGGCCTGCACGGTCCATGCAAAGGGCCACGTTGAGGTTCTGCAGGGCGATGTCATGGACGATCATGTCGAACGCCCGTTGCATGAAGGTGGAGTAAATCGCGAGAAAGGGCTTCATGCCTCGAGTCGCCATCCCGGCGGCAAAAAGGGCTGCATGCTCCTCGGCAATGCCGACGTCGTAAAAACGGTCGGGATGGCGCTTAGCGAATTGAGAGAGTCCCGTTCCGGTGGGCATGGCTGCAGTGACGGCGACAATCTTGCGATTGTGATCGGCAAAGTCGGCGAGCGTTTTCCCGAAGATCTCGGAATAGGTGGGTGCGGTGCCGGGAGCGGTCTCCCCGGTATCGGCGCTGTACTTGCCGAGACCGTGGAACTTGTCAGGTTTGGCCATCGCGGGCGCGTACCCTTTGCCCTTCTTGGTCAGGATATGGAGGATGACCGGCTCATTCTGCGTCTTGAGGAACTCGAAGGTGCGGATGAGCAAGGGGATGTCGTGGCCGTCGATCGGGCCGTAATAACGCAGGCCCAGCTCCTCAAAAATGACTCCGGGAAAGAGGATCTGCTTCACGCCGGTCTCGATCTTGCCAACCAGCTGACGGGCTCCCTTGCCGCCGATCCACTCGACGAACTTCGCCGCCTGATCATGGAGGTGAGCGTAGGAGGGGCTGGTCGCGATCCGATTGAGATAGCTTGCGATGGCGCCGGTGTTCTTGGCGATCGACCACTCGTTGTCGTTCAGCACGACAAGGAACCGCTTGGTGGTTTCGGCAACGTTGTTGAGCGCCTCGTAGCTTACCCCGCAGGTGAAGGCGGCATCACCGGCGACAGCGACAACATGTTCCGTGCCGCCATTCATATCCCGTGCAGCAGCCATGCCGAGCGCGGCCGAGAGGGCGGTTCCCGCATGACCCGCGCCATAGCAATCATGCTCGCTCTCCGTGCGGAGCAGGAAGCCGTTGAGCCCACCATGCTGGCGCATGGTGGCAAGCCGCGTGCGGCGCCCGGTGAGCATCTTGTGAACGTAGCCCTGATGGCTGACGTCGAGGAGAATCCTGTCCGCCGGCGTGTCAAAGACGCGGTGGAGGGCGATCGTCAGCTCGACGACACCGAGGTTGGGACCGAGATGCCCACCCGTCTCAGCAAGGGTGCCGATGAGTTCTTCGCGGATCTCCTGGGCGAGAAGCGGAAGGTCTGCCTCGGGTATCTTTTTCAGGTCGGCGGGGGAGTCGATCCCGTCGAGCAGGCGGGAAGACGCGCTCACGCTTCCTCGAAAGGTTCCAGCACGGTGTTCCCGTGCGCATCACGTCCGATAATCTCGATCCGCTTCTCCGCGGCATCTAGCCTCTCGCGGCAGGTGCGGAGCAGCTTCATCCCCTCTTCGTAGCGATCGATAAGGGTTTCAAGGGGCGGAGGAGTCTTTTCGATCTCCCCGACGATCTCCTCCAGCCGGCCAAGCGCCTGCTCGAGGGAGGTCTCTTTCGACGGGGATTCGCTTTTCTTCATGTGACGACGAATCTCGGATTATTTATGCGACCAGCGCTCCCTGTCGGCGTAGAGGATACATTCTCCATCCACGGGGAGAGGCGTGAAACTTTTGAGCAGGAAGTCATTCAGGTTCACGGTACGCATGATGACAGGCCCCCATTCCTTGTAAGGACCCTTGATCAATGAAAGAAAATCCTGCCCGCCCGAAACCGGCGTTAGGTAGAGACCGACGATCGGAGTTCCCAGCACCCCAAAATCGGAGATTTGGTTGAACTGTCGTACGGTCTCGGGAAGGAGAAGACATTTGCGGTTGGCGTACCAAGCAACCGCCCAAGGCATGTCGGAGCAGAGGATTTCCTTGGGCTGATACCATTTCTGAAGCACCGAAATGAAGGGAGGAACATACGGCGGCCACTGGATCTTGGCCTGTGCGCCTGCAATAAACCGCAGCAGCATCGGCGCTGCCGCCAACAGGAAAAGTGCTGAGAGGAAAACGATCCTTAGGGCCTTGAGCGAGATGTTGAGGCGGTTCCAGAGCACCAGCAAGAAGGCAAGTCCGTAGAGCAGGAAGGCAGGCAGGAAAACGATGTGCAATTGGTTGCCGGAGACGGCTTCCTTCACCCCGAAGAGCGTCATGCCGATCGTCACTCCCGCCCACATGAGGATCACGATCCAGCGCCAGAGGGCAGCGGTTGGGTTGCGAAATGGATGCATGACGGCCATGAGCGCAGCGACAGCCACAATATTGAGCCCCATGTATTCCCAGAGATGGGCGGCCTGATCGGTGAGCCCTGTGCGAAACTTCGTCGCCATGCCTCCCCCGAGGCTGAGCCCGGTATTCACTCCCCTCATCACCGCTTCCTCCGTCACCCCGGCGCCGGCCAGAGCCGTGTAGACCGCGATACCAAGGGGATTCCCACAGGTCAGGTAGTTGTGGGCAAGCCAAGGCAGGACGGTCGTGAGAAAGACCACCAGCGAGACGAACGTGGCGGCCACGCGCTCGCGGAAGGCTATGAGACAAAAGGCCAGAAAACCGGGCAAGAGGAAGGCAGCAACCCCGTGGGTGAGGGCCATGAGCCCAAGCAGGAAAGCAGCCAACGCCAACCGCAGGATGACCGAGAGCGCACTGCGTTCCTGCTCCTCGGCGCGGAGTGCGTCAAATGAGCAAAGGGTCACCAGTCCGAACAGAATGATGAGCAATAGCTGGGGCAGCCCGGCCAGTGCGTACTGCCACATCAGGTCGGTGACGAGCAGGAGTCCCGCAGCCAGAAGCGCCAGCTCGTAGTCAAAAAGCCGTCGCGCCACAAAATACCAAACCAAAACACCGATCAGCAGGAGGAGGATTCCCAAGCCTGCGGCCACCCTGTCGCCCTTGGAAAGCGTGTCGGTCGGAGCCATGTCGAGGTTCTTTCTGAAGGGAAAGAGCGCCGCAGCTTCGAGCATCGGGAAGAGCGGGGCGTTGTGGACTTCGGGAAAGTGGTCCGCAGGAATTTTTCTGCCGGAATCGGTCAACTGCTGGATGGCCAGAGGGCGGATGTACCGTGTGGTGAAACCCTCGCCCGAAACAAGGGATCGCGCCAGCTGCGCCTGATCCATCGCGGCCTCGGTGCCGAGCCCCTTGAAATGGAAAAGAAAATAGAGCACCACGATGCCGGCAAGCACCACGGCGACCATGCTGATTTTGATAATGCGGGCCGCGAGGCCGGAGTCGATGTCGCGTACGGTTTCCTGGAGAGCCATGGATGATCAGGATGCGTGTTTGAAAATACCCAACTGGGCCAGATGACGATGGAGCGTGCGGCGGCTGATGCCGAGCTTTTTTGCGGCGAGTGTCCGGTTGTCAGCACACTCGGAAAGAGCCTTGCGAATCATCGCCTCCTCGACCTTTTCCAGATTTAGCTCCCCCTCACGCAGGAGAGGATCGGAGCCAGCACGAATTGTCGAAGGGAGATCCTTCGCCGTGAGTTCAGCCCCCGCTCCGAGGACGACGGCGTGCTCTACGGCGGCGCGTAGTTCGCGGATGTTGCCGGGCCAGCCATAGCTCTCGAGACACTCCATGGCCTCCGGACCGAATCGTCGGGCAGATTTATCATGCTCCCGAGCCAACTCCTTCTCGAACGCATTGACCAGCAATGGGATATCCTCCCTATGTTCCCTCAGTGGAGGCATGATCAGGGGAACCACGTTAAGCCTGAAATAGAGATCCTCGCGGAAGGTTCCCTCGGCTACCATCGCCGTGAGATCCCGGTTTGTCGCGGCAAGCAACCGGACATCGGCCTGCAGGGTCTGGTTTCCTCCCACCCGCTCGAAGGTGCGCTCGCCGAGCACGCGCAGGATCTTTACCTGGACGGCGGGGTCAATTTCACCGATCTCGTCCAGAAAAAGCGTTCCCCCCGCAGCCTGCTCGAATCTTCCGATCCGGCGTTCGGTCGCGCCGGTGAATGCCCCCTTTTCATGCCCGAAGAGCTCGCTCTCGAGCAGTTGCGGCGAGAGTGCGGCGCAGTGGACGGCGACAAACGGCTTCTCGGCCCGGGGACTCAATGCATGGATCGCCTTCGCGGCAACCTCCTTGCCGGTACCGCTTTCGCCCGTGATCAGCACGGTCGCCTTGCTTGGGGCGACCTGACGGATCGTCTCGAAGACTCGTTCCATGGCGGGTGAGCGGCCGATCATCCGCTCGGGAGCACGCGATTTGACCACCTCACGCTTCAGTTCGACATTCTCACGACTCAAGGCGCGTTCACGCAGCGACCGGCGGACCAGCATCTCGAGACGATCAATGTTCACCGGCTTTGTAACGAAATCGTAGGCCCCGCGACGCATCGCCTCGACAGCCGTATCGACCGACCCATAGGCGGTCATCATGATGCAAACTGGGGGATCGGGACGCTTCAGGAGACGATCCATCAGCTCCATCCCGTCATCGTTACCAAGCTTCAGATCAGTAATGACCACGTCGGCAGGATCAGCCTCGAAAAGGGCCAATGCCGCAGCGGCATCTGCAGCCGCCGAGACCTCGTAGTGATCCTCGAGTGCGGATCGCAACCCCTCACGGGTATGCTTCTCATCGTCAACAATCAAGAGGGTCGGGTTCATACCAGAGCGGAGTGCCAAAGTGGCACAGATTCCCACAAAACGCCATTTTTTACTCTAATGAATCCGATTGTATTCCAGCTGCCAAGAGGGGCAAAGCGTCTCTATACGAGGGAAAGGCGGGGGTCCAGCCGAGCCCGCGTAGCTTCCCATTGGAAATCCGCTTCGAGGTGACTCCCCTTCGAAGTGCAAGCCCGGGAGCTCCCACGGGCGGGAGCGGGCGGCCAAAAAAGTCGGCCATCCAACCATAGACCTCGCGCTGGATGGCGGGCGTGTCGTCGGTCACATTGTAGACTCCCGGTGAAACATCCGGATCTCCCAGCATTGCCAGTGCGGCCGCCCCGTCGTCCCGGTGTATCTGGTTGACCCAGCGACCACCTCCGTTTTCCAAAACGGCCTCGCCCGAAAGGAAATTACGCAGGAGGTAGGATCGCCCGGGTCCGTAAATTCCAGTCAACCGCGCTGCAATTCCTCCCGCCTCGAGTGCGATCCGCTCAGCCTCCAACAGGATCCTACCAGTCTCTCGGGCCGATTCGGTCGGCGATTCTTCGGTAATCCACGATCCATCGTCCTGAGCGTAGACCGAGGTACTGCTCACAAAGATCACCCGGCGGGGCTGCCATGCAGCGACGACCCGCTGCAAGCCGTCTCGATAGAGGGCGGCATAGGCTTCCTCACCTCTCATTCCGGGACTCACGGCATGGATGGCAACGGGTACCCCGGATAGTCTGGGGGACAGGGCGGCAACCGATGCATCAGAGGTCACATCGCAAAGAGCGGTCTCAAACGATGCGCGGGAAAGCGACGCCCGAGACGCCTCGGAGCGGACCAACCCGAGAACCTGCGCTCCCCGGGCTGAAAACAAAGCGGCTGCGGCTTCCCCTAGGAAACCGCAGCCGATGATGACGATATCCGGAGTCATTCCGGAAAACTGATTAGTTCAGCGTGAAGCGGACCTTGGCCTTAGCGCGCTTGGCGTTGGCCTTGGCCTTGCGCTTGGTGCGCTGGGTGGGGGTCTCGAAGGCACGCAGACGGCGGACCTCATCGAGGATTCCCTCGGTGTCGAGCTTGGACTTGAGGCGCTTGAGCGCGCGATCGATGGGTTCGCCCTTACGGACTGATACTTCCGGCATTTAATTCACCTGCTTTCTTTTGTGGGTCGGAGAGAATCGGTGCGAACCCTCCTTGGGTCAAGAATAGAGTTAGGAGCTTGGAGCTAGCAGATAGGGATTGAGGGGCGAATGCCGAGGGAAAGTTGTGAGTACCTTGTCAGAGATCCGTCACTATCTCCCAGCTCCTACTTTCCAGCAAAGAAGGGATTGTGCTTCCGCTCCAGCGCCACCGTTGTCAGCGGGCCGTGGCCGGGACAGAGGATCGTCTGCGGTGGCAGGGAAAGAATTTCCTCCCTGTTGGTCCGGAGGCAGTCGGCGTACGATGTGTTCGCTCTACCCATCGATCCGGCAAAGAGCGCATCCCCTACGATCGCGACCGGCCGTTCCAGTCCGCCGATCACATAGGTGATCCCTCCGGGAGCGTGTCCCTTGGTGAGACGGGTCGCGATCATCAGCGATCCGATCCGGAACTCCTTCCCGGCAGCAAAAGTTTTGATTCCAGGCACCCCCTCCATCCCCTCCCCTTCACCGATCCACGCCTCCGCCCCGGTTTTTTCAAGAATCCGGTCTGCTTCAAAGACATGGTCACCGTGCGCATGCGTCAGCAGGAGCAGGTGGAGCGTCAGCCCTTGCTCCCTAACAAAATTAAGCACCTCCGTGGCGTCAGCCCCAGTGTCGAAGGCCACCGCTTCACGCGTTGCCTCGTCCCAGGCGAGGTAGCTGTGCACCTGCATCGAGTCCCAATCGGAGGTGAACATCGCGATTCCTCTCTTGCCTTGGGGAAGTGCGATCTCACCGGGATGATAATCCCCCAGCGCCAGCAGGCTGGCACTGTCCAGCGCGAGGGCACAGGCCACTTTCTCCAAGGCTGCAGGATCGGACTCCCCTTGCAGCATTTGGGACACCTCTTCGATAGGGATCCCCGCACGCGAGGCAAGGTTCGCCTCCGTCAGATTCAGTCCGCGGCACGCCTTGCGGATCACATCGAGCCAGGTGTCCTCCAGCGGGATGCGGCGATCGTCCATGCCGGTCAGCGTGTGAGCCTGATCTGACGCCGGAGAACCAGGAGCAGGATGAGGAACATGAACCAGCTGGTGCCGACCATCACGGCCGTGTTGAACCAGAGCATCGGGATCGAGAGCCCGAAATACCGTTTCACGGGGCCAAAGAAGACGTTCGGATGACGGCGGGAGCGGTAATCGTACTGCTCCATTTCAGCCTTGGACTTTCTGGTTCGTGTAAATCTGCTCGGCAGTCACACCTTCGCCTCCTCCAGTCAGTTCAGCCCTGCGGAAGGGGGCGCCGGCGATGACGCGGTCGATCGCGCGGATCCGCTTGTCGATTTCCTTCGGATTGGAAGCCTCCAGCCCGCTCAGGATTGCGAGAAGGTCCTTGAGATCCTCGAGACGGTCCTCCTGAGCCTCGGTCAGCCCCTTGATCGCGGCGAGCTGGTTGATTTGCCGCTGGATGCGGGCCTGACGAATGGTGAGCGGGTTGAGCTTGGCCTGCGCATAGACCAGCCCCTCGTACGACCAACGCATCGGCATGATCTGGCAAATGGCGGGGACCTGCAGGTCGCTACGCGGTTCCATCGCAGTGCGGGGATGCCGGTCGAACCACTCGTGGATTGAGTGGATGAAATCGAGGTTGCGGTTCATCTCCTCGTACTTGGTGAAGGCACCCGCAAGGATGAGCTGCGGAATCAGCACGACGGGGATGATCAGCACGCCCGTCTTGCTATCGTTCACGAGCGCAGAGACAAGCAGGCCGATCGCCACCCCGCTCATCGTCGTCAGGAAGAGCGCGGTGAAGATCACCCAGAACATCCCCCTCACCTCTAGCAGTGCGTCGCCCACAACGGTGTAGAGCACACACTGAAGGAAGGCAAAGAGCCCGAGCGTAATCACCTTGGCTAGGACGTAGTAGCCGAGCCGGACGTTCAGGTTGCGCTCCCGCAGGAGCACCGGGCGATCGCGGATGATGTCATCGACGCTGTTGGTGAGGCCGAGGAACATCGCCACCACCAGCGAGAGAAACAGATAGGTCGGGATATGGAACGCCGAGGCGAAGTCGTAATGCTCGCTCTCGGAATAGCGGTAGACGAAGCCGATCAGGAAGGCCAAGGCAGGCGCAGCGAGCAGGGTGATGACGAGGTTGGCCTTGTTGCGGAGCTTGCTGATGAAGGAGCGCTGCAGCAGGACGAGGAACTGGGAGAGCTCGTCACGCCAACGGAACGGCTCCACGGTCTCGGAGCGCTTTTGGAAACTGCTTTGTGCCTCCGGCCCAGTCGGGACGGGGACACGCGAGGAAGCCGGCTGGCGCACCTCCTTCATGAGGCGCCACGCCTCGAACTTGTCGCGCCAGTATTCCGGAGAGAAGCGGCGGGCGGGGACGAGCTGGCCCCGGTTGTTCTCCTCGTAAATGATGTCGCCGCTAAGGTCACGCAGCGGCGTCTCCAGCACATCGAAAACGAATTCAGGTCTCGTCGTGCCGCACGCCTGGCATCCGCCGAGCTCCGTGCCAAAGAGCTGCTCGTGCTCGGCCTCCGCGAAGTAGGCCAGCATCTCGGCGGGGGTGCCGAAAAAGACGAGCTTGCCCCCCTTGTCGAGCAGGAGAGCCTTTTGGAACATCTGGAAGATCTTCGAAGTCGGCTGGTGGATGGTCACCAGCACGATCTTGTTGTGGGCCATGCCACGGATGATCTCGATGACATGCTCCGAGTCCTTTGATGAGAGGCCGCTTGTCGGCTCGTCAAAGAGGTAGACGTCCGCCGTGCTGACCATGTCGAGGCCGATGTTGAGACGCTTCCGCTCGCCGCCGCTGAGCACCTTGCGCTGGGAACCACCGACCACTTCGCGGCGTCGCTCATTCAGGCCTAGCTCCGCCAGCTTGCTATCGATGCGTCGCTGGCGTTCGCGTCGGGAGAGGTGGGGGGCGCGGATTGCCGCGGCAAACCGAAGGTTTTCCTCGATGGTCAGCTGCTCGTCGAAGGCGTCGTACTGCGGGATGTAGGTGATGTAACGGAGCAGGTCATCGAGGTTGCCGTAGAGGGAACGCTGGTTGAGCAGCACCGACCCGGCCACCGGGCTGAACTGCCCGGCGAGCGCCCTTAGCAGGGTGCTCTTGCCGCAGCCGCTCGCACCCATGACGCAGACCATCTCGCCCCGCTCGATCGCGAACGTAAGATTGTCGACTGCCGTCCCGGCGTCCCGGAAACGGCAGATCAGGTCGCGCACCTCAAGAGAACGGATGATGTTGCGCTCCTCCTCGATGATCCGCTCGGTGAAGTCGCAGCGGAGCACCTGCCCCGCGTCGATCCGGATCGTGTCGCCATCCTCCAGATCCATCGCGCCGCGCACCGGGACATCACGCACGACGATCGGCCGGTCGGCCTGCAGCACCTCGACGCGTCCTTTGCGGTGCTGGTAGTCGCAGGTGATCCGGAGGGTCACCTCGCCGCCGATACCGGGTGAGAGCAGGATGTCGTCGTCGTCAAGGCGGCTTGGGTTGTTGGAGGCGATGTATTCTGTCTTGGAACCCTTCAGCTCGAAGCGGCCGCCAAAGGCACCCACACGGCGCTTCAGTTCCTCAAGGTCGAGTTCTCCCCCGTCGCGGAAGAAGATCCTGTCCGAAAGCTGCGCCTCGACCGCCGTTCCCTTGCGGAGCTGTGTCCCCTTGAGCGAGGCGCGAAGATCCTGCAGCGCGGTAACCCGGACCTTCAGGCCGAAAGCGATCTCGAGATCGCTGTCGCGGCTGCGCGATTTCTCGAGACGTACCTCCTCGTTGTTGATCGCTACAAAAATGTGCGGGAGCGTCACATTCCGCTT